>CAITQQ010000350.1 GCA_903894575.1 uncultured bacterium | reverse complement strand
CAAAAAGCTGACATCGAAATAGCAGGATTTTTTGCTGCCATTTTTGCCTGGGGCAACCGCACCACCATCATCAACAAATGCAACGAACTGATGGCACTGATGGATGAGGCGCCATACCAATTCATTGTTGGCCACAAAGACAATGACCTGAAACGCTTGCTGGCCTTCAAACACAGGACTTTCAACGCAACAGATTTGCTGCATTTTATCAGGGTACTGAACCATCATTATACCACAGGATACAGATTGTTCAAGGGGCAGGAACCAAGTCTGGAGAATGCTTTCACCCATGGCATGCAAAAAAATGATCCAGACATGGGAAATGGTCTTGCAGGATTTCATCGGTATTTTTTTTCGTTGGACGAAAGCCCAGAAAGGACAAAAAAACACATCTCTACTCCTCACAACAATTCTTCCTGCAAACGCCTGAACATGTACCTCCGCTGGATGGTGAGAAAAGATGCCGCAGGCGTTGATTTTGGCATTTGGAAAAACATCAGGATGAACCAGTTGGTTTGCCCAATGGATGTGCATGTCCAAAGGGTTGCCTGCCGACTCAACCTGATTGACGCAGAAAAGTCTGACTGGAAAACAGCCATCGCCCTTACAGAGGTACTCAAGCAGTTTGATCCCAAAGATCCAGTGAAGTATGATCTGGCCTTGTTTGGGTTGGGGGTGGGGGGAAGAGGATAAAAATCACGTATATAATCGTTTTTTCAACATTTTTTGGTTCCCATCAAAATGTAATTTCATAAAATATATTTCTTTTTGAGAAATATATTTCTAAAAAAGAAATTAATTAATTTTGATGGTTATTATAGCCTGGAACAGAATTTCAGCATTTTGTAAAGAATATCCCAGAGCATCTGAGTCTTTGATCAGATGGTATAAGATTGCTGAAAAAGCGGATTGGAAAACTGGCCACGAATTGGCAACAGATGTTGGCTTTGTGGATTCAGTCGGAAATGACAGGTTTGTCTTTAACATTAAAGGAAATGATTTTAGACTGGTGGCAATGATTCATTTTAATAGGAGAACCGTGTATATAAGATTTATTGGAACACACCAGGAATATGATCAAATCGACTGCTCAACCATTTGAATATGATAGATAAAATAAGGTCTCAAGAGCAATATGACGCAATCATGCAAATGATTGAAAAATATATCCAGAAGGCAACCAAACTGGGAGGTTTCCATGCGCTGACAAAACAGGATGAAACAGCATTACATCAACTGACCCTTCTGGCAAATGACTATGAAAAAAAACAGATGCTCCCAGTTATGATTCAACCCTCGCTGAACCTGATCATCCAAAATAGGTTGGAAGAAATGAACTTAACCCAATCAAAACTATCTGAAATCCTGAATACAACCGCTTCTAAAATCTCTAAAATACTTTCCGGAAAACAAGAACCTGATGCACATTTTTTGAAAGCAATCCATGAAAAACTGGGAATCGACGGGAATGTGCTTTTGGAGGCAATTTAAATGAGGTTGTGGGTTGTGGGGTCTTCAACTCCCTTCATTTAATTATCTTTGCGGCTTCAAGCAACAAGAACATGTCACAACAGCACCTTTCAGAGCAAGAGATCATCAGAAGAGATAAGCTTACAGCGCTGCAGAACCTGGGGATTGACCCCTATCCTGCGCCCTCATTCCCTGTAAATATCAGTTCAAGCGATATCAAACAAAATTACCTTGGGGAAGAGAACAAGGCTGAGTTTTCGGATGTATGTCTTGCAGGTCGTTTGATGGGGATTCGTGACATGGGCAAGGCTTGTTTTGCGGTTTTGCAGGACCATGCCGGCAAAATTCAGGTCTATGTGAAGCGGGATGAAATTTGTCCTACAGATGATAAAACACTCTACGACCAGGTTTGGAAGACACTTGATATTGGTGACATTGTTGGTGTGAAAGGACATGTGTTCACCACCAAAACAGGTGAAACATCTGTGCATGTGAACTCGCTCACCCTCTTGAGCAAATCACTCAAACCCCTTCCCATCGTTAAAGAAAAAGAAGGCGAAACCTTTGATGCGGTGACTGATCCGGAGTTCCGGTACAGACAGCGTTATGCTGACCTGATCATCAATCCGCAAGTAAAAGAAACCTTCCTCAAGAGATCTAAGCTCATCAACTCCATCAAGGATTTTCTGAACCAACGCGGGGCGATTGAAGTGGATACACCTGTATTGCAAAGCATCCCCGGTGGCGCTTCGGCACGACCTTTTACAACACATCACAATGCATTGGATATCCCCATGTACCTCCGCATTGCCAACGAACTTTACCTCAAAAGGTTGATCGTCGGCGGATTTGAGTGGGTTTATGAGTTTTCAAGGAATTTCAGGAACGAGGGCATGGACCGCACGCACAATCCCGAGTTCACTGTACTTGAGTTTTACACAGCGTACAAGGATTATTTGTGGATGATGGATACAACAGAGCAATTGCTTGAAAAAGCGGCCATTGATGTGAATGGCACCACCGATGCCGAGGTGGATGGCAAGACCATCAGCTTCAAAGCCCCTTTCAAGAGAGTGACAATGTACGATGCCATCAAAGAACATACAGGATTTGACATCAGTGCAATGGATGAGGATGGATTGAGGGATGTATGCAAGCAATTGGGAATAGCCGTTGAGAAGAGCATGGGCAAGGGCAAGTTGGTGGACGAGATTTTCAGTGAGAAATGTGAACACCACTTCATTCAACCCACTTTCATTACTGATTACCCCATCGAAATGAGCCCGCTTACCAAGAAGCACCGGAGCAAACCCGGTCTGGTAGAGCGTTTCGAGCTGATGGTGAATGGAAAGGAAATTGCAAATGCCTATACCGAATTGAATGACCCCATTGATCAGCGTGCCCGATTTGAAGACCAGATCAAACTCCAGGAACGCGGTGATGATGAGGCCATGTTTATCGACCATGATTTTCTTCGTGCGTTGGAATACGGCATGCCGCCAACAGCAGGTATTGGCTTTGGTATTGACAGGCTTTGCATGTTGCTCACCAACCAACCTTCAATTCAGGATGTATTGTTGTTCCCGATGATGAGGCCGGAATAGTTTAAGAAGTTGAAAAGGTTGAAGAGGTTGAAGAAACATCTTAAACCTTTTCAACCTTTTCAACGCGTCCCGCTTCTTCAACCCCTTCAACAGCTGAAGGCGACTTAAACCTCCTCAACAATTATTGCCTCACTTTCATCACACCATTCATGATGCTCCAATGTCCTGGGAAGGTGCAGACAAATGGATAATCACCTGTATTGGCAGGGGCTTTGAACCTCAGTGTATAATTCTGCCCGGGGTTAACCAGCGGTGTTGAGAACAATACTTCCGCAAGGGCAGGAACATAATTCTTGTCTGCGCCTTTGGTATCTTTCATCATGGCATCACCTGCCCTACCTACTTTTTCAAGCATTCCGGGTTTTGTGATCACCATGTTGTGTTGCATGGCATCCGGGTTTTCGAATATGATTTCTATGGACTGTCCGGGCTGTACAGTAAATTCCTTTAGTGTGAATTTCATGGCCTCCTTGATCGTACCGATTTTGATGCGCTTCACATCTGCAGAGGCTTGCCCATCTACAGCAATACCCCATGCAGACATCAGTCTTGACAGTCTTTCATTTGTATTGCCAGCATTGAGGGAAGCAAGAAAATTCTTGTCCGCTTCTGCCAGCTTGATGTCTTTCAAACGATAGTTCCAGCCCTCAGACAAAGCCTTGATGATTCCGTTCTTGGCCTGCTGGTCCATGGCTGCAGTCTTTTTCAAGATCGCAACAAGGCTGTCGGCAGGCGCTTTGTTGGCATAGCTCCTTAGGGCTGACTCCAAAGCAAATGCATTCATGTCTGCAGGCCTGCTGAAGGTTATTTTTTTAGTAAATGCATTGTTGTTTTTGTTGGGCTCCTTGACTTCATTGGCCTTGTCGATGGCAATAATCAGGTTGTAATCACCAACCACATCTGTGCCAACACTGATATTTCCTACCCATGGGCCATTGAGGTTTTTGGTAATGGAAACAGTTTCACCGGCTTTGATGCCTTCCTTGAAATTCCTGCTCACCTGATCAATCTTGATGCCCATTCCTTCAAAGCGAATGTCCAATGGAACAAAGTTCTCTTTTTCCAGATCAACCGTTCCCTGGTTTTTGACTTCCACCGTAATGTTGATGCGCTCACGCACTGCAGGTGTAGCGGGATCAATCTTGATGTCTGCCACAACAAGATCTATGCCATCCACCTTAACAACCGGCGCAGCTTTTGTTCCGGGCATCTGGTGTTTTGAATGGTCCATCGCAGGCATCACAGGTTTTTTTGCTGCATTGGCCTTGATCTGGTTTTGCAAATGTGTCTTCATGAGCCTGCCATTGTTGGCCGTGAGCACACAGGCGAAGGCATCGGGCAACCAGCGGTCTTCCACTTCAGTTGATTTGTTCATCCTTTCAAAAAATGCCTTCTCTGCAGCTGCATCAAGGGGTGATTTTGAGAACAGCAGCAATGCATTCATCACCACCAAAGGATCGCTGTCGTTCAGTACATTGTTTTTCAAAATGGTTGCGACGGAAGATGCGGTAAAATCCATCACCTTGATGGCGTTTTTTCTTACGTCAGCGCAGGGATGTGCAAGGGCTGCAGCAATGGTGGCAGCATCCAGTGCATTCAATCCCTTCAGGGTCCATAGTGCGTGAATGGCCGGGGCATTGATGCCAATTTCGTCAACTGATTTATCATTCACCAAGGCAATCAGTTCTGCAACAACATCTTTCTGTCCGCGTTCCACCAACATCCGCTGTGCATGCATGCGCCAGAACATGTTGTTGTTTTTAAGAGTAGCAAGCAATCCGTTCGCATCGCTCATTGAAAGCGACAGGGGCTTGTATTCAGGAGCTTCATTGTAGGAAACCCTGTAGATCCTTCCATGGGTAAAGTCTCGAAGATCTGTCTGGTAGGCATTTCCTGGACCATTGTCAAACCCTTTGGGGGTTGGATTGTGCTGTATGATATAGCTGTACCAATCTGCCACCCAAACAGCACCATCGGGTCCTACTTCGGCGAAAACAGGAGAGAACCATTCGTCTGCCCCTGCCATCAGGTTGAAGCTTTCCTTGTCATAGAAATCAGTGCCTTTTTTCTGCATGTTGTTCTGGTGCAGGATATGACCGGTGGGTTCTGCAACAAACGCGATGCTGTTCCAATATTTTTTAGGGAAGGCCCTGGCCGTATAAAAATTATGTCCCGCGGCAGCGGTAAATCCACCGAAGGCATCCACCTGGCGCACCTTTTCAGTGATGGGTTTCATGTCACGGTGTGTGTCCGTACTCCTGCTACCATTGGTATTGGGCGAATTGAAATAGGAATGAGGAATCGCCATGTACCATCCATGTGAGTTGTTCGCTGTAGATCCAAACACATCGTTGGTTTCATTGAAGGCAAATCCCCAGGTATTGTTGGACGTACTGGTCATCCATTCCAACTTGCTGCCATCCGCTTTGAAACGGAAAAATGCTTGTCCAAACTGGAGCGTATCTGCCGTTCCCACCTTGCCCTTGAAGCCTGAATAGCCAACACATCCCCAGATCCAGTTGTCGAATCCATAGTGAAGGTTGGATGGGCCCGCGTGTGTATCGCCGGTACCGAAACCTGTGAAAAGGATTTTCTTGAGATCGGCCTTTCCATCACCATCCGTATCTTTCAAAAACAGCATGTGAGGCGCCTGGGAAACAATCAATCCTCCATTGGCAAATACCATGCCTGTTGGGATGCTCAGCCCTTCTGCAAAAGGAGTAAACTTGTCTGCCTTTCCATCTTTATCTGTGTCTTCACAAACCATGATATAATCGCTTCCACCCTCTTGCTTGCGCTCATTGGGATAATCCTTGGTGATCAATACATAGAGCTTTCCTTTTTCATCCCAACTCAAGGCAATCGGATGCATCACATTGGGTTCAGCGGCAAACAATTCGAGTTTGAAATCCACCGGTACCTGAATATGTTTCATTGATTCCTGGGGTGTCAAAGCCAACTGCTGGTATTGGATGCCAGGACGTTGTTCGTAGTTCGGCAATTTGGCTGCACGGTATTCAAATGTCTGCGGGGCCCTGGCCACATGTGCCGCCCTTACTGCATCGTTGACCGACCAGATGATGCCATTGTAAATCAAGTCCTGGAAACCAGGAACCTGCCAGGTCCTTTCATCATGGCCATAGGCAGTATAAAATACTTTTCCCTTGCCATGCGTGCGCGTCCAAGTATAGGGTTCAGTGCTTGCGCCTGGCTTGTCTTTCTTTTGATCTGCTTTTATCTCCCTCACCGACAACACATTGTTGTCTGGCTGCAACTGGCTGTGCAGATAGGTTTCATCATAAGCAGTGAATGGCTTAAGGTCGGCCATTACAGGATGCTGGGGCTGCACGGTTTGTGCTGTGATGGAATCCATGGTGTGGCGCCAGAATTGTCCTCCTACAAGCTTTACGTATTCACTTGAATTCCTGAAACAATAGGAAGCACAATGGATGGGCAGAAAGCCCTTTCCAGATGCCACAAAATCCAGCAATGCCTTCTCTGCTGGCGCAGGAAGTGTATCCCAGTTGGCAAAAATCATCAATGCGTCATATTTGCCAAGCGTCTTGGGATTCAGGTCATTCAAATCATCTGTATAGGTGATGTTGATGCCCTTCGGTCCAAGCGCTGCCATCAGTTGCGGCACGCGTTCGATAGGCTTGTGATGTCCTTTGTCGCCAAGAAACAGTACTTCAATGCGACGCGCCTGTTGCGCGAAAGCAGTAGAGAGCAGCAGGGAGAGGGTGAGGAGGAATTTCATTGTGGGAAGTTGAGAAGGTTGAGGGAGGTAAATCCATTTGAAGCGGTTGAGCTTGCCTGCCGAAGGCAGGGTGGTTGAAGGGGTTGAAGAAAAATACTTAAACCTCTTCAACCCCTTCAACCTTTTCAACAATTCATTAAACATTAAAATAATCCGGTAAATGCTTGATGGCACCGCCTTCCATGGCTGATTCGTGGGCAAGGATGCCTACGGATGTCCAGTTGGCAGATTGGGCTGCATTCGGGAATGGATCGCGGTTTTCAACAAGCGCCATCAGGAACTCATGGGCAAGGTGTGGGTGAGATCCACCATGTCCTGCCCCTTGCGTAAAGCTGAGGTGGGTGTTTTCGGCCACATCATAAACGCCTTTGGTGGTAAAATCCCTTATCCCCTCCGGCAACAAATGTGCATAGTCTGGCACTTTTACTTTTACAGGAATCTCGTGCTCTGGAAGCTTTGCTGTATGTACTACATGCTCTTCATCTTCAATCAACGCCCACTCAAATGATTTTTTAGAACCATAGACTTCAAAGCTCTCGCGGTACTGGCGCGCTACATCAAAAAGTGACCTGTAAACATAGGCACTGAGGTCTGAATTTTTGAACTTGATATGGGCCGATTCAACAGCAAAAGGTGAGTTGTGGATTTGTGCAAGTTCTTCACGGATGGTTCCTGAACCAAAGCAGGAAACATACTCGGCTTCGAGCTTCAACAAGCCAGCAACAGGGCCTACACAATGGGTGGCATAGTGCATTGGGGGAAGTCCAGGCCAATAGTCAGGCCAGCCATCCATGTCTTGCTGGTGCGATGCCTTGAGGAATTGCACCTT
>CAITQQ010000349.1 GCA_903894575.1 uncultured bacterium | reverse complement strand
TGTTCACCGCGATGCCAAACTCTCCATGGAAGATAAGCTTGTCCTTGCTGATTGGGCAGTATCCACCATGAAGGCCATTGAGGCAGAGCATAAGCTGGAACCCGAAGAAGAAAAAAAATAATCCAGGACATAGAAACGGGCATCAACCTTTTTCCTCCTTGTACTGATCAAGAAACTCTGAAATAGACTGATCTGTATTCAGACCCAATTTCTTCCTGAGCCTATACCTGCTGATCTCAACTCCCCTCACAGTGATGTTCATCAGCTGGGCAATTTCTTTTGATGCCAGATTGAGTTGCAGGTAAGCACAAACTTTGAGGTCAGTATTGGTCAGTTTAGGAAAATGTGACTTGAGGTTTTTAAGGAAATTGTTATTGATCTCATCAAAGTGAACCGCAAATTTTTCCCAACTCGCACTGTTCTTTTCAATGTCATTCAGCAGGTGAATTGTTTTTTTGATGTCGTGGTTTTCGTTGGTGTTTTTGTAAAGCTTCTGTAACTCTTCTTTTACTTTGGAAAGCGCATCACTTCTTTCTACCAGCTGCATGGAGGTGTCTGCCAGCTCTTTGGTTTTCAGCATGATTTCGGCTTCGAGTTTTTCATTCTTCAGTCGAATGATTTCCTTTTCATTCTGCTCAATTTCCAGCTGGTGTTCAATGCTCATCTGGCGTTGTTTCTTTTCATAGATAGACTTCTGTCTCAGTAGTTTCTTCTTTTGCCAGTCACTGTATTTTCGTACCCCCAACCCAATGATGATGAGATAGCAGAGGTAAGCCCAAATGCTCTTGTACCAGGGGGATTGTATTTTAAAATTGTAATTGATTTCTTCGGATTCATTGCCAAGATTGTCATGTGCTTTCACATGAAAGACATAACTCCCTGCCGGGAGATTGGTATAATCTTTTTCAGTTTTGTTGCTCCAATTGCTCCAATTCTTTTCATAGCCCTCAAGCCTATAGCTGTATTCAATATTTTTTTGAATGCCAAAGCCTGGTGAGCTGTATTCAAAATGGTAGGCATTGAAATTGCTTGGCAAACTAATGGAGATATTGCTATTGGCTTCATCCGATGGGCCTTGGTTGAAGTATCCACCAAAAATGGTGCTATCGCTTTTCCCGATAGCCCGCACATTGCCCAGCATCATTTTCAACGTCAGTTTGTTGGTTTTGTATTTTTCGTAGTTGAGGTGGATGACGCCTTTTTCAGATCCAATGAAAATATTGGATTTGTCGAATGCATAAATGTTCTCGAATCCAGAAAGAATTTGACCTGTAATTTCAGAAAAGTAGATGGGCTTGGGGTTTGAGTTGCCCGATGCAAAATCAATCATCCCTATTTTTTTCCCGCTGCAAAACCAAATATTGCCTTGTCCGTCTTCATACATGTAACGAACTTCTGTGTTCCCGATGATGGGTTGCAGAAAACTTGAGGATACGAAGCGGTTATTGGGTCCATCAAATTCATATGCTCCTGCATTGGTGCCAAAAATCACCCTGTTTTTTATTTTAAAAACATGGTTGTCCAGCTTGGAAGGCAATCCATCTTTTTCTGTAAAAAGCCTGGTGCTGTATTTTTTTCCATCACTGCTGATGCTGATTTTATAAATTCCCCTGTAGGGATGTGAGGCCCAGATGGTTCCTTCACTATCTGATGTGAGGAAGCGCAAAGATTCGTACAGCCCCTCCAGATTACCTTTATCATTGAACTGGCCATTGGTGAAGGACAGCATCTTTAATCCAGAATATGTTCCTGTCAGGATGTTCTGTGCTGGAGGTATTGGACTGGTGGGAAGAAAGGTCCATCCTGCATCCTTGCTGATCATTCTTGCCTGGTTGCCCATGATGTCGAAGCAGCCATTGTTGTGTCCCATCAGCAGGTGTTGGTTCACCTCTTCCAGACGCCAAACCTGTCCGGAACTATTGCCCACCAGGCTAAAGTTCGATTTAAGGAAGCTCAGGTCCTTGTTCTGGGGGGAAAGTTCAGCTGCATAACATCCATCAGAAGAACCTATAAAAAGCTTGTTGTTGTAAATTTTGGTGGAGAAACCTGCGGCTTCATTTTCTTTGTTGGGTGTGATGTATTTGATGGCGGAGTTGTATGCAATGAAGCTGATCCCATTGTTCAGCCCCGCCCAGAGGTTTTTATCCTTGTCGAGAAATACACTGATGACATTGTTGTTTTGAAGGCCCTCTTTTCTTGAAATTTTTTGAACGAATTTCCCATCATTTTTCATGATAAGACAGCCTTCGGCGGTCGTAGCGGCAACAAATTCACCTTTGTTCATCGATGTGACTTTGAAGAAATTGAAGTCCGAGGGAGGTAGCTGGAAGCTATTGTTGATATAAAGGGAATCCCTTTTGAGTGTCAAAGATTTTCTGTTATAGGTCAGGATCAGGCTGCTTTCTTTGCCTGTTTGGATCATTCCTGATATAATTGATCCTGTGAGGAGTAGATTGTTGGCGGCAGGGCGCCATGCATTGTTTTGGTAGAGGTATAGTCCGTTCTGTTGATCCTGGGCGTATAAAATATTTCCCATTTTTTTCATGAACTGCCATCCACTGATAGGAGGGTGAAGCGATATGGCCTTGTTTTTCAACTCCATGATCATCCGGTCCGATGCCCTGAAAAACACAGATTCGCCAATGATTTCAATGTCCCAGATATCTGCAAAGGACCTTTCTTTGGCTGGTAATAGGGGGGTGAGTGAAACATATCTCAGGAAACCCCGCTCATTGGGAGTGAAATATCCCATCTCTCCCTGTCCGCCGGCATAAATGTTGCCTTTTTCATCAATGGCGATGGAGCGCATGATGGTCTTATTTGGCAGTGGGTGAAGTTTCCAAAAAGTTCCATCATAGGTAAGCAGCCCCTCATTGTTTGCAAAATACATCCTACCCTTGCTGTCCTGATCAATGTCCCAGGTTTGGGTTCCTGCCTTGAAATCATTCTTGTTGAAATTGATGATTTGAGGTATTCCAATGGTGTTTTGCCCCTTTGTAACAGGTGTATGTAGCAATAGAATTACAATAATCTTTAGAATTCTCATTTTATATATTGAAAGCGTTCAATTATGGATTTGTTTAACTATTCCTCCCTCAATTTAAACAATTATATTAAACAAACCATTTGGCCAAATTGTTTTGATGTATTGTTGATGTATTTTTTATTTATTGAAAATCAATGGTATACAAATAGTTGATGTAGTTGTGTAGTACTACAAAAATACCTGTTGGCTCAGTAAATTCTAACTTTATGCCCTCTTTAAAGAAGGGTTCATCATTTAATTACATAAAACTTGCGTATGAAAAAGATTCTGGAGAAGTTCACACTTCTTTCATTTCTCATTATGCTGGGATTGACCTCTTGGTCCCAAGACAAAACAGCTGCTGGTAAGGTAGTCGATCCATCTGGGCTACCGGTATCCAAGGCAACTATCCTTGTAAAAGGAACAAAAGCCGGAACTTCCACCAACGAAATGGGGATGTTCACACTGACCGTTCCCGCATCAGCCAAAACAATTGTTGTTTCCTCTGTTGGTTTTGAAACCAAGGAAGTTTCAATTGCAACCGGTATGATGAACATTGTACTGGACGCATCATCATCCAAGCTTGATGAAGTGGTTGTAGTGGGATATGGTGTGCAGAAGGTAACCAAGGTATCTGGCGCAGTAGCTACTGTCAAAGGATCAGATATTGAAAAATTGAAACCTGTTCGTGCGGAGGATGCCTTACAAGGACGTGCTTCTGGGGTAACGGTTGTTTCCAACGGTTCGCCTGGTGCCAAACCAACGGTCTTGGTGAGGGGTATTCCTTCTTATACCGGAACAGATCCAGTGGTAGTGGTAGACGGTGCCATCCAGTCCCTTGACGATTTCAATGCCATCAACCCAGCTGATATAGAGTCTGTGAACGTACTCAAGGATGCCGCCACCACCGCCATTTATGGTGTGAAGGGAGGAAATGGTGTAATTGTAGTAACGACCAAGTCCGGACGCAAAAACCAAAAAACGGAAATCACCTACAATGGTAACTATGCCATGCAGGAAGTGATGAACCAGATTGGCGTACTGAACGCATCTGAATATGCGGCGATTGTGAACGAGGGAAGTGTTACTTCCGGTGGTTCACTGGTATTCCCCAACCTTTCTGGTCTGGGTGTAGGAACAAACTGGCAAGACCAGATCTTCAAGCAGGCGCCACTTCAATCACATACAGTTGCTGCAAGGGGCGGAAGCGAAAAAATGTCTTATTTCCTTTCTGGCGGATACCTTGCACAGGCAGGTATTGTTGGTGGAGGAGAGAAGTCTTTCTTCAACAGGATCAACGCCACTTCAAACCTCATCTTTGACCTGACTTCAAAACTGAAGTTCATCACCAATACCACCTATACCAATATCAAAGGCGCAGGTGTTCCTGAAAATACCATCAATTCAGTCATCTCCAATGCACTGAACTTTGATCCTACGTTGCCGGTGTTGAACAATACTCCCAATACCTATGGTAAGTACAGCACCAGCAAGTACATTCTTTCTGAGATCATCAATCCGCTTACACAGTTGGAGGATACGTATAACAAGAACAATACCAGCAAACTTTATGGAAAGCTGGAATTGCAGTATGATCTGCTGAAAAACCTGAAACTCTCTTCCCGCTTTGGTTATACCAATACCGATGTTACCGGAAAGAATTTCACTCCGCTTTCTTTTTATGGAGTAAGCCACATCAATTCAACCATGAATGCTGATGGAACGCCCAAGCCTGGTTCTCACAACAGTGTGTATGAATACAAAACCAATTATTTCAACTATACATTTGAAAATTTTGCCAATTACAATTTCAAAGTGGGCAAAAACCACAACTTTGAAACCGTAGCTGGTTTTTCAATGGCCCGTGTCACTGGTAATTCTTTGAATGGTTCCAGGCAGGATGTTCCTTTCAACTCATGGAGCTTTGCTGATATTTCTTCAGCTACAGGTATCGCAACACTTTCTGGTATTGACCTTGGTTCATACCAGTATGAGAGAAGGAATCTTTCTTATTTTGGAAGGGTTGATTATGACTTCAATGACAAATACCTTGTTTCAGGTACTTTGAGAAGGGATGGTTCTTTTGCTTTTGGCGACAACAACAAATTCGCCAACTTCTTCTCTGGTTCATTGGGTTGGGTAGTAACACAGGAAGATTTTTTCAAGGTTGATTTCATCGATTACCTCAAGGTGAGGGGAAGCTATGGTGTTACAGGTAATGAGAATGTTAATCCGCAATACCAAAGGATTTCAACCTTGTTGTATGCCTATGGTCTTGGTCAGAATGCAGGATATTCTTTCGGCAACGAGCCAACATCTGTGGGTGCTACCATTGCATCGTTCAAGAATGATGACCTCAAATGGGAAGAGCAGGCACAGCTGAATGCTGGTTTCGATATCCGCTTCTTCAACAACAAGTTTTCCTTCAGCGGAGACTATTTCAGGAAAGATATCAGCGGATTGCTGTTTACTCCAACCTTGTCCCTTTATCTTGGTACAGCTTCATTGCCTACTGCCAACATCGGTACAACCAAAACAAGTGGTGTTGACATGAATCTCGGATACACTGATCAGTTGTCCAAGAATTTCAGGATATCCACCAACATCACATTTACCAAGGCCACTAACTTGGTTACTGAAACCAACAATGGTTTGATCACAGGAGGCGGATATGGCATACCATATCAATCTGTTACCCGTTTTGAAAAAGACAAGGCTCCTGGATATTTCTATGGATTCAAGACTGATGGCTTGTTCCAGTCTCAGGCAGATGTTGCCAAGCATGCGTCACAGCCCGGTGCACAAGCAGGTGACATCCGATATGTAGACATCAATGGTGATGGAAAAATTGATGGTGATGACAGGACTGATATAGGAAATCCATTCCCTGATTTCACCATGGGTTGGAACCTTTCTTTGGAATACAAGGGTTTTGATTTCAATTCATTTGTATATGCCTCTGTTGGAAATGAAGTGTACCGCGCCTATGAGAGAAACCTGGCCATGACCAATAAATTCAGGAGTGTACTGGGCCGTTGGACAGGAAGTGGATCAACCAATGAAGCCACAAACCCAAGGTATTCTTTCATTGATGCCAACAACAATACAAGGGTTTCAGACCGCTATGTAGAGGATGGTTCATTCATCAAAATCAAGAACCTCCAGTTGGGATATAATTTTTCATCTGCTGCCCTTCGCAAAGCAAATATTTCGAAGCTCCGCATTTATGCACAGGCAAGAAATGCCTTCACTTTCACAAAGTACACTGGATTTGATCCTGAGATTTCCGGAGGCATTTTTGATACAGGAATTGACAGGGGTGCATATCCGCAAGCCAGAAGTTTTGCCATAGGACTTGATCTTAAATTCTAATAAAGAAAAAAGAAGAACATGAAAAATATACAATTCATCATCACCATGTCAGCACTGCTCTTTTTCGGAGCAGCCTGTACAAAGTTTGTGGCCTATGATCCGCAAGAGGATTATCAGATCACCGCAAATGATTACCTGAAAACAGCAGATGATTTCAATAAGATGGCCATTGGCGTTTATTCACCTTTGCAATGGTTGTATGCCAACCCGGTGATTGGTGATGTCGCTTCAGACAATGCCGTATCTGGTGGAGAGAATGCAACCGATGTGGTTGGACTTCAGCAGATTGATGACTATCAAATCAACTCCAATAATTTTTATTTTTCTGAAGCCTGGAAATCCTGTTATGAAGGCATCAACAGGGCCAACTATCTTCATGAAAACAAGGCCAAGTTGGAGTTTACAGGAAAAGAAGCCTTGTTTGGAGAGGTTTATTTCTTGAGGGCGTATTATTATTTTGAGTTGGTCAGGATGTTTGGTGATGTTCCCTTGTTTGCCGAAAAGAGGCTTACTGCAACGGATTCAAGAAAATTCGCAAGGGCTCCCAAGGCGGATGTTTACAAGCAGATCGAACTTGATTTGAACAACGCCATCAAGGTATTGCCTGCTGTCAACACACAAAAAGGAAGGGTTACAAAATATGCTGCACAAGCCTTGCTGGGCAAGGTATTGTTGTACCAGAATAAGTTTGATGCCGCTGCTGCAATGCTGGAGAATGTTGTCAATGGACCTTTCCAGCTGGTCACAAACTTTGGTGATATTTTTCTGCAATCCGGTGAAAACGGACCAGAGTCAGTGTTTGAAATCCAATATTCCAACATCAGTCCTTTCTACGATTGGTCCAATCCAGGAAGAGGTCAGGGAAATCTGGCAGTTCAAATGTGTGGTGTCCGCAACCTCGCAGGAACCAGTCCTTATGGTCAGGGATGGAGCATCAATCTTCCCACCAAGGAACTGGCAAATGCTTATGCTGCAGGAGACAAAAGAAAGGCTGTAACCATCCTTGATATTGAAGCATACAAAACAGCCAATCCGGCTTTCAACATCAGCTACCTGGTTGCACCGTATAAAAACACTGGCCTCTACAACCAGAAATATCATCCAAGAAAAGGAGAAACTTCTGGTCAGGTTGAATTGAATTACCTCAACAATTACAGGACCATCCGTTATGCTGATGTATTGCTAATGGCTGCAGAAGCCAACAACAGGGCAACTACACCCAATGATACCAAGGCCCAGGGTTATTTGAACAGGGTCAGGGAACGTGCATTTGGTAACAAGTTGCAAAACATCACATCAACTGGTGCTGCGTTGAAACAGGCCATCTGGGATGAGAGAAGGTTGGAGCTTGCCATGGAAGGTGACAGGTTTTTTGACCTGGTCAGGACTGGTCTTGCGGCTACCAAAATCACAGGGTTCAAGGCCAACAAGAATGAAGTCTTCCCCATTCCTCAACAGGAAGTTGATATATCAGGCCTGACACAAAATACAGGGTACTGATCTCCTCATCATTAAAAATCATTCAAATGAAAAAGAATACAATATTAATCACATCACTGTTGCTGGCCCTCCTTTTTACAGGATGTACCAAGCTGCAATATGATGATGTATCCTTTGTTGAAACTGCAGTTGCTCCTGCAAAACTTTCAGCAATGTTCAACATTACCCAAGACAATACAGGCCTGGTAACCATCTATCCAAATGGTGAAGGTGTTGCCTACTACAATGTTTATTTTGGTGATGGTACTGCAGCACCTGTCAAGGTGATGGCAGGAGAAAGTGTTCAGCGCAAATATGCCGAAGGAAATTATGATGTGCGTGTTGTAGGTGTTGGCATCACAGGCAAAACTGCTGAGGCTATCCAAAAGTTGACAGTATCTTTCAAAGCACCTGAGAACATGGAAGTGACAACATCTGTTGATCCTTCAAGTGCTTTCATGATCAATGTTTCAGCCAAAGCACTCTATGAAACCTTGTTCAAGATTACTTGGGGTGATGTGCCCAATGAAGTGCCTGCCTCATTCCTTGAAGGAGAAACAGTTAAGCATACCTATGCAAAATCTGGTGATTATACCATCACCGTTGTTGCATTGAGTGGTGGTGTTGCTACGACTACAGTTACAAAGAAAATCACCATCAAAGTGCCTATTGTTCTGCCGTTGGATTTTGAAACAGTGGGACAAACCTATAGCTTCGTGAATTTTGGTGGTGGAGATGCATCAGTGATTGCCAACCCTAAGCCAGGAACCATCAATACTTCCTCTAAGGTTGGTAAAATGGTAAAGAATGCTCCTGAAGTATGGGGTGGTTCATTGATTGGCCTCAGCAGCCCCATCGATTTTTCTGTGAACAAGATCATGCGTTTGAAAGTGTATTCTCCAAGGGTTGGAGCAAAAGTGTTGTTGAAAGTTGAAAATGCTGCGAACAATGGTATCTTTTTTGAAAAAGAAGTGGCAACAACCGTTGCCAACCAGTGGCAAGACCTGACTTTTGATTTCAGGACGATCAACACTTCAAATGCTTACAACAATGTCGTATTGATATTTGACCTGGGCACCCCTGGAAATGGATCAGCCAATTTCACTTTCTATTTTGATGACCTAAGGCAAACCAATACCATCGAAGAATTGGCATTGCCCATGAGCTTTGAATCTACGGCATTGAATTACGACTTTGTGAATTTTGGTGGTGCGGGTGCTTCCGTGGTGAACAACCCCAACGCTACTGGTATCAATACGAGTGCCAAGGTAGGTAAAATGGTGAAGGGTGCTCCAGAAGTATGGGCAGGAAGCTTTATCAGCCTTGCCAACCCTATTGATTTTTCTACCAAGAAATTCATGAAAGTGAAGGTTCATTCTCCAAGGGTTGGTGCAAAGCTCCTTCTCAAAGTAGAGAACCAAACCAATGGTGGTATCTCATTTGAAAAAGAGGTTGCCACAACAGTAGCCAATGCATGGGAAGAGCTCACCTTTGATTTCACTGCCATCAATGCGGCCAACAGTTATCAGAAAGTGGTCCTCATTTTTGACCTTGGTACAGCTGGTGACGGATCAGCCAATTATACCTATTATTTTGATGATATTTCTCAAAGCCTGAAGGCAGATGAGTTGGGCATTCCAATGAATTTTGAGTCATCTACACTGACGTATGGATTTTTTAATTTTGATGGTGGTAATGCATCAGTTGTGGCCAATCCAAGCAAAACAGGCATCAATACCAGCAACAAAGTGGGTAAGATGGTTAAAGGTCCAGGCGGTCAAGTTTGGGGTGGAAGTTTCATAGAACTGGCTTCTCCCATTGATTTTTCTGCTGGCAAAACAGTGAAGGTGAAAGTATTCTCGCCAAGGGTGGGAGCAAAGCTTCTTTTCAAAGTAGAGAACCTTGCCAATGGCGGAATCAATTTTGAGAAAGAGGTAACCACCACCAAATCAGGACAGTGGGAAGAGCTCAGCTTTGACTACAGTGCCATCAATACAGCAAATACTTACCAGCGGGTGGTATTGATATTTGATCTTGGAACTGCGGGTGATGGCTCTGCCAACTTTACCTATTATTTTGATGATATTACAGTTAACTAATCTCCAAAAAAGAATCACATGAACAAGAAATTCTTTAAAAACTGTCTGTTGGCTTTTGCTGGTGCTATTGCACTTGCATCTTGTCAAAAAACCGAATATGCTTTTGGGGATCTTACCAGCCCTGCTGATCTCACATTGACTGCAACTGTTGCTGGTGTTGATGCTGCTAATCCGGGCGGAAACGGTTCTGGAGCAGTGGCCATTGCTACCACTGCGAGCAAGGTCATTACCTATAAGATTGATTTTGGTGATGGAAAAGTTTTGATGGTTCCTTCAGGAACAGTCAATTACAAGTATACGAACCCAGGTGTGAATGATTATACCATCACGGTAACTGCTGTTGGTGCAGGTGGAGCAGTATCAAACATCAGCAAAAAAATCAAAGTATTTGTTGCGTTTGAAATTCCTGCAGCAATCCTGCAGAACCTCACTGGTGGTACATCCAAAAAATGGATGTGCGACAAGGATGCCGACGGTCATTTTGGTGTTGGACCCAATGATGGATTCGCCCCGATCTGGTATGCAGCCGGAGCCAATTCAAGGGCTGCTGATGGTTTTTATGACGATGAGATCACCTTCGCCAAAGACGCCAACAACCAGATTACCATGGACGTAGACAACAAGGGAAATACCTTTGTTCTGGGTGCTGCCGTTGGCTTTTATGGTCTCAGTGGAGCTGAGGGCCAATTTCCAATCGCCACCAAGGGTGTTAAGAAGCTGTCTTTCATGAACGCTACCTCTACAAGCACGCCAGCCAACTCAACCAGGATAGAATTTTCTGTTCCCGGAAATGGTATTGTTTGCATCGGCATGGGAAGTACAAATTACGAGATACTTTCACTGACTGCTACAACAATGAACCTCCGTACCATCGGTAAAGATGGGTTGGCTTGGTACCAGAAACTTAAAGTAAAACCATAGATGATGAAGTATTTATTGGTGAATTTTGCGGCGATTATTTCTTTGAATGTTTTTGCCTCCTGCAAGAAGGCTGAGGCACCAAAGAATCCTGCTCCTTCCAATATCGTGATCAATGCGACAGTGAGTTCAGATGGTTCTGGGAATGTTGATTTCACAGCCACCGCAACCAATGCAGTTACCTATTCATATGAGTTTGGAAATGGTGAAGTGCAGGATGTGCCTACTGGTGCAGTGACCTACAAATATGCTACGGTGGGAACCATTGATTATACAGTTATCGTTACTGCAAAAAACAGTGCAGGGCTTTCCGCTTCAGCAAAGAAAACCATTTCCGTTACAGTAAAACCATCGATTCCTAGCCTTGTCTGGTCTGATGAGTTTGATAAAAATGGTGCACCAGATCCTACAAAGTGGATTTATGATATCGGGACAGGCTCAAGCGGATGGGGGAACAATGAATTGCAGTACTATACCAACAGGTCGGAAAATGCAGTGGTTGAAAATGGCATCTTGAAGATCAAAGCCATCAAAGAGAACTTCAGCGGAAGTGCCTATACTTCTGCAAGGCTGTTGACCCGCGGCAAATATGAATTCAAATATGGTTCTGTAGAAGTCAGGGCCAAAGTTCCTGCTGCTGTTGGCACATGGCCTGCTGTGTGGATGTTGGGTGCTGATTTCCCAACCGTGGGTTGGCCTGCATGCGGAGAAACGGATATCCTGGAACACAGGGGTTCAGAGCTCAATACAATTGTTGCAGCGTTGCATTATCCTGGAAGGTCTGGTGGCAATCCTGTAAAAGGACAAACCGTTATCCAGAATGCTTCTACCGAATTTCATGTGTACAAATTTGATTGGACCAGTACATCCATGCAATTTTTTGTAGACGGCAAATTGTTTCATACTGTTGCGAACAACGCCTCCATTCCGTACAACAAGAATTTCTTCTTCCTGGTAAATTTGGCCATGGGCGGGGGATTTGGCGGTCCTGTTGATCCGGCTTTCACCAACGCTACATTTGAAGTGGATTATATCCGCGTGTACAAATAGCCTTATTTTTATTGCCATTCCTGGTAACTGTATTACACCCTTGGGTATTCAATATCCAAGGGTGTTTTTTATTGGTAAAATCTGTATCTTAATTGATCGTTTGCCAAGCCATATAGTATAAAAATTCATTGTGATGAATCATAGAACAATTTCTTTTCTGTTAATGCTTTTGTTTGCTGCCGTTAACACCAGCGCACAATCCAATCCTGAATGGAAAATGATTCATCCAGGAGTCTGGAAAGCAGTTATTGGAAAACCAGATGCCATGAGCTTGCTGTCGGTTGCTGATGCCCGTCCCAATCTGCAAGCAATGTCAAAATTACCCAGCAAAAGTTTTCCATTACCCAAAGGGGAGATCAGCATGTCTGTTGTTGATCACAAAACCTATCTGCGTTTTCCATTGGAAAAAGGAGAGCAGCTCTATGGCTTTGGACTTAATTTCAAAAATGTCAACCAGCGTGGAAAAATTTTCAATCTGCATGTTGACCATTATGATGGGCAAGACAACGGCCGCACACATGCGCCAGTACCCTTCTATGTTTCCTCCAATGGATATGGGGTGTTGATTGATGCTGCAAGGTACATCACAGTTTATGCTGGCTCAGGGGTACGCACTGATGCTAAAAATCCTCCAGAATTGATGGACAGGAATACCAACAAGAAATGGAGTGCCCATCCATATTCCGATGCAGTTGAGATATTGGTTCCTGCAGATGGTGCAAGCATTTATGTGTTTGAAGGCCCTACGCCCATGCAGGTAGTGCAACGCTATAACCTCATGAATGGCGGTGGCTACCTTCCTCCCAAATGGGGCCTTGGTTTTACGCAACGTGTACCGACATTGTATTCACAATCAGATATTTTAAAGGAGGTGCAGCAGTTCAAGGAGCATGCCTTCCCCCTTGATTTTATTGGGGTTGAGCCTGGTTGGCAAAGCATGGCCTACCCCTGTACTTTTGAGTGGGACAAGACAAGGTTTCCTGCTCCACAGGCTTTTATCGATTCTCTTTCGCGTCAGGGAATTCGTGCCAATCTCTGGCTCAATCCATATGTTTCTCCGGTCGGTACACTTTATCCTCAACTTAAGCCGTTGTCTGGATCGCATACCGTATGGAATGGTATTGTCCCTGATATAACAATCCCTAAAACCCAGCAAATCTTGAAGGAGCATTTTTTCAAGCAACACCTGCAGCTGGGCGTAAGTGGATATAAAATGGATGAGACCGATGGATTTGACAGTTGGCTTTGGCCTGATGTTGCCAGTTTCCCCTCAGGTTTTTCTGCTGAGCAAATGAGGCAGGTCTATGGATTGAAAATGCAGCAGATGACAGCAGGATGGTTCAGGGAAATGAACAAGCGAACCTTTGGATTGACAAGGGCTTCCAATGCAGGGGCAAGCGCAATGCCCTATGTGATTTACAATGATTATTACGACCACAAGGATTTTATCACAGCCCTTGTGAACAGCAGCTTTGCCGGCGTTTTGTGGACGCCAGAGGTAAGGGCTTCAAAGACAGCCGAGGAGTGGGTCAGGAGAATTCAATCTGTTTGTTTTTCTCCGATGGCCATGTTGAATGCATGGGCCGATGGCACCAAGCCCTGGTCTTTTCCGGAAGTGGAAAAGGCTGTGCGAGATGTTGCGCAATTGAGAATGCAATTGCTGCCGTATATCTACAATTGTTTCGCCCAGTACCATTTCGAAGGCAAGCCCCCATTCCGCGCCATGCAATTGGTTGACGGATTTAGGTTCTCCCCCAAGGATCAATACATGATGGGTGATCATATCTTGGTGGCTCCCATGTTTGCAGGTGAAAAAACCAGAACAGTTTATTTTCCTGAAGGAAAATGGTATGATTTTTATACCGGAGAATATGTTGCGGAAAATCAACCATTGGTCATCACTGCATCACTGGAAAAAATTCCTTTGTTTGTTCGTGATGGAGGAATCATACCCATGGTGCCGCCCCATTTTCATGCCCCTGCTCCAGGTGAAAAGCTGGCTCTGGAAATCAGGCACTATGGCAAGATGCCTGCCAGTGTTGAGCTTTACGATGATGACGGTATTTCTTTTGACTTTGAGAAAGGCATGAATTCCAAAACAAAATTAGTTGTCAGTAAGAATGAAAAAGGTGAGCTGAAAGGGGAACTGATCAGGAGTTCAGTGGAGAAGGTTTTCTCTTACAAAGATGAAGTGGTTTGGAAATTCATGACAAAGCAATAATTTGTAGTTAGGCTTCATCTGACTCGTCCATCCAATCCTCAGATTCAACATCTGCTGTGCTTGATTTTTTTGACTTTTTTAAGACGGCCTTGCCTGCAATGACAATCACGATTTCACCCCTTACACCCTTTGCTTCGAAATGATCGTGGACTTCCTTGATGGTGCCCCGGAAGTTTTCTTCAAACTTTTTACTGAGTTCTCTTGAAACTGAGCATTGGCGGTCTTCCCCAAAATATTCTCCCAATTGCTTCAGCGTTTTGACCAGCCTTACCGGAGATTCATAGAGGACGATTGTCCTGGCTTCATTGGCCAATGCCGTAAGCAGGGTATGGCGTCCTTTTTTGAGCGGCAGAAATCCCTCAAAACAAAAGCTATCTGTAGGAAGTCCGCTGTTGACCAGCGCCGGAACAAAAGCGGTAGCACCAGGAAGGCATTCAACCCTGATCTTGTTTTGAATGCATTCCCTTACAATATAGAAGGCAGGGTCTGAAATGCCAGGCGT
This sequence comes from uncultured bacterium, assembly GCA_903894575.1. Taxonomy (GTDB): domain Bacteria; phylum Bacteroidota; class Bacteroidia; order Chitinophagales; family Chitinophagaceae; genus Pollutibacter. The sequence goes on along the minus strand of CAITQQ010000349.1, from coordinate 12,230 downwards.
TCCAGCATCGGTAAGCAAGGCCATGGTTTTGCCTGCCAGCATCTCTTCCACAAGCCTTTGGGTGATCTTGTGTTCGTTGTGTTGATGGTAGGGGAGCATTCCCTTGCTGATGCCATAATGTTTGAGCAAAACACCGGAAGTGCGGGTATCTTCTGCAAGGATCGTATCCACTTCATTCAGCACTGCAACTGCCCGATAGGTCATGTCTGCAAGATTGCCTATCGGAGTGGGAACGATATACAGCATAAGGGCCTTTTAAAGTGTGGGTGAGAAGACAGTCTCTTAAAGAATGCTGATCTCAAAATGCTCCATCACCTGGTTGGCCAGGAGTTTTGTAGCGGCTTGCTCAGCAAGTTGTATGGCTGATGCCTCGTTGGCGGCCTCTACCTGCAATGTGATTCTTTTTCCAATTCTCACATCCTGTACATTATTCAATCCGAGATTGTGCAAGCCACCCAAAACAGCCTTTCCTTGAGGATCCAGCAGGTCTTTCAGGGGCATTACATTGATCGCAACATTATAGGTCATTTGATCTGATTTTTGAAAAGCAAAGATACTAGAATATAGGAGATGAAAATGGCGGGAATGGAAAGCCATCCCAATGTGGCTATGCAAACGGCTGAAACAGCCAGAAGGATATACCTGGATTTGTTATCAGCAAATGAGAAGGACTTGAATTTCAGGTTGAGCAGGGCGATTTTTGAAACCATTAACCAGGGAATAACCAGGCAAAAGGTATAGAGCACCCACTGGTTGAGCAGAACTGGCTGGATGCCCAACGGGTTGTACAAAAGCAATAGCGGGAATGATGCAACCAATAATCCAGCTGCAGGGGTTGGAAGGCCTTCAAAATGATTTCTTTGTGTAGTGTCAAGATTGAACCTTGCCAGCCTCCAGGCCGCCGCCATCGGGAAAAGGATGCAGGGCATCAGCCAGTAAACGGGTGTTTCCAATCCGTCCGGTTGCTGGGCAAATGAAATGCGCAACAATTGAAACAGGATCAGGCCTGGCGCCACACCAAAAGAAACTACATCAGCCAAAGAATCCAGTTGTTTTCCCATTTCGGATGTTGCCTTGAAAAGCCTTGCAACAAATCCATCCAGAAAGTCGATCACAGCAGCCAGCCCTAAAAAAATAGAAGCCCACCAAATTTTCTCCGGAAGGTATATTTTCCATTCTCCACCCTGAAGATTGAGGATGGTTTCTCCTGTTTGTAAGGTGAGAATGATGGCAATGAATCCTGCCACAAGGTTCAGCAAAGTGAAAATATTGGGGATTTGTTTCATGCTGGTTGTTGGGTTGGTAAAAGTTGATCTAAAAGGATATTTGATTTTTTTATTTTCCTTTCATCAAACTTTCAATGTCCTCAGCTTTGATGGGAATATTTTTGAAAAGGTCCTTGTTGCCGGTTTTGGTGATCCAAAGATTGTTTTCAATCCTCACGCCCATCTGTTCTTCTTCAATATAAATACCGGGTTCAACGGTAAACACCATGCCAGCCTTGATGGGTTGAGTTTTGGTGCCAAGATCATGCACATCAATGCCCAGGTGATGTGATATGCCATGGTAAAGATATTTTCTATAGGCTCGGTTGTCTGGTGTTTCGTTCTTGATGTCGGCCTTGCTGATCAGACCAATTTTCAGGAAAGTCTTGCTTGCCTCGTCACCAACCATGTCAGTGTATTTTAAAATGGTAGTGCCAGGTTTCAAGATGCTTTTGGCATATTCATGTAAATGTAAGCAGGCATTGTAAACCTCTTTTTGCCTTTTTGTAAATTTTCCATTTACAGGCACCGTCCTGGTAAGGTCAGCGCAATAGCCGCCATACTCTGCGCCAAAATCCATCAATACCAATTCACCATCCTTGCATTGCTGGTTGTTGGCAATGTAATGCAGGGTGCGCGCCCTGTCACCACTGGCGATGATAGAAGTATATGCCGGGCCTGAGGAACGGTTGGACAAAAACTCATGGTAAATTTCAGCTTCGATCTGGTTTTCCCAAACGCCAGGCTTGATGAACTTCAACAACCTCCTGAATGTTTTTTCTGTGATGTCGATGGCCTGTTGGAGCACTGCCACCTCAAGGGGTGATTTAATCGCCCTCAGGTCGCGCATGATCTTAGCCGCCCTCTTGTAGTTGTGCAAGGGGTAACGGTTGCGCATCTCCTGTGCAAAACGATAGTCGCGTACCGCTAGCAGGCTGGCCTTTCTGTCATTTTCGTTTGTGTTCAGGTAGATATTGTCTGCCAGGTGAATCATGGGCTGAAGCAGGCCATCCAGGGTGTCCAGCCAAACGATGGTTTCAATCCCTGAAAGGGCAGTGGCCTCATGCGCACGGTGTCTTTTTCCATCCCATTTTTCTTTCAGTTCATTGGGCCTCACCAGCACCAATACTTCCCTGTATTTTTTATCAGGATTTCCAGGGAACAGGATCAGCATCGAATCTTCCTGCTTGATGCCTGTAAGCCAGTAGAGGTCTGTGTTTTGCTTGAAGGGATAGAGTGCATCACCATTGCTGGGAATCTCATCATTGCTGTTGAAAATGGCAATGCTGTTTTTCTCCATTTGGGCAACAAAACGCTTTCTGTTATCGATGAAGATTTGTGCTGAAATATTTTCGGAATACATATGCGGTGATGAGTTTAGATGAGGGATGTTGAATAGTCCCACAATTTACAACAACATTGCAAACGAAACTACATCCCTCGTCACTCATCCCTTGTCCCTCGTCCCTTGTCCCTCGTCCCCTGTCCCTCGTCCCCTGTCCCTCGTCCCTCATCCATTACCCCTTACAACAAAGCCCCCTCATCCGCAAAACTGTAGTACCCTTCCGTACTCACAATGATGTGATCCAATACCTGGATATCAAAATACCTGGCGGCATGCCGAATCTTGATGGTCAGTTCCTCATCTGCCCTTGAGGGCCTGAGGTTACCAGAGGGGTGGTTATGGCAAAGGATGATGCTTACAGCATCTTCTTCCAATGCTTTTTTCAGGATAATCCTCGGGTCTGCAACAGTACCGGTCATTCCGCCAGAACTGATGATTTCGAAATGCCTGATACGGTTGGCCCTGTTCAGAAAAAGCACAGCAAATACCTCGTGCGGAAGGTCCATTAGTTTTGCCTGGAGGTACTTTGCCACGGAAGCACTTCCGGTAACAACAGTTGATTTCAGGTTTTCAGCGCCCATGCGTCTTCTTCCCAGCTCCATGGCTGCTTGAATGGAAATCGCTTTCGCCATCCCAATCCCCTTGGTTTTCATCAGTTCCCGGGTCGACATTCTCGCCAGGTCGGCAAGCCTGTTGCCGCTCCTGTCAACCAGCTCCTGGGCAAGTTCCATGGCGGATTTTTCTTTTGTGCCATTTTGGATCAGGATGGTCAGCAATTCGGTCTCCGTTAATTGTGCCGCTCCTTTACTCCTCAATTTCTCTCTGGGTTGGTCTTCACTGGGCCAATGTTTGATTTGTTTCATTTTTTGTTTTTTTTCATTTTCCACAATCCTCTAACATCTCTGCATGATCGCCCAAAGGCTGTCATCAATTTGTTATCTTCGCGTTACAATTTTTTATATGCAACGTGTTGGTCCATCTTGTAAAATCTTTTCCGGAACAAGTTCTGAATACCTGGCAGAAAAGATCGCTGCTGCCTATGGCGGCACTCTTGGTAAAATCAGCATTCAGAAGTTCAGCGACGGCGAAATCCAGCCAATTTTCCTCGAAAGTATAAGAGGTGATTATGTTTTCCTCGTGCAAAGCACGTTTGCGCCGGGGGATAATCTCCTGGAATTGCTGTTAATGATCGATGCGGCGAAGCGTGCTTCTGCGTATAAAATCATTGCCGTCATGCCTTATTACGGGTATGCAAGGCAGGACCGCAAGGACAAGCCAAGGGTAGCCATCGGATCAAAAATGGTCGCCAACATCCTCACCGCAGCCGGTGCAGACCGGGTCATTACCATGGATTTGCATGCCCCACAGATCCAGGGGTACTTTGATATCCCGGTAGATCACCTGGACAGTTCAGCAATTTTTATCCCTTATATACGCGATCTTCAGCTTGAAAACCTTACCTTTGCCGCCCCTGACGTGGGAAGTGCCAACAGGATTCGTGAGATGGCAAGCTATTTCAACGTTGAAATGGTAATTTGTGACAAGCACAGGAAGCGTGCAAATGAGATAGCGAGCATGGTGGTGATAGGGGAAGTGGCGAACAGGGATGTGGTCTTGATTGACGATATCTGTGACACCGCTGGAACATTGACCAAAGCAGCCAAACTGCTGAAAGACAAGGGGGCCAGAAGTGTGAGAGCCTTGTGTACACATCCAGTGTTGAGTGGCAATGCCTACACCAATATTGAAAACAGTGTGTTGGAAGAGCTGGTGGTTTGTGATACAATACCGCTTCGTGGAGAATCATCCAAGTTGAAAGTATTGAGTGTTTCATCCTTGTTTGCATCTGCCATTAAGAACGCCTACGAAAACCAGAGCATAACCAGCTTATTCATTCATTCACAACTGAAGAATAAATAAGGCTCACAAAGCAGTCATTTTTTAAACACAATACAATGAAGACGATTACAATCGAAGGACAATTGAGGACCGAAACTGGCAAAACAGCCACCCGCCGGTTGCGCTCTCAAGACCTGGTACCTGGTGTAATTTACGGGGGTGCACAAGAGGTTAACTTTGCAGTCAAATCACTTGCCCTGAAGCCATTCATCTACACTCCAGATTTCCAGTTGGTGGAAATGAAGATTGATGGCAAATCTTACACTTGCATTTTGAAAGACTTGCAATTCAACAAGGTATCAGACAAACTCACGCATCTTGATTTGCTTGAGCTCGTAGAAGGCAAGAAGGTTAGCGCAACCATTCCCTTGAAATTTACCGGCACAGCTGCTGGTGTAAAAGCGGGTGGTAAACTCGAGATCAGGCTGAAGTCTGTAAAACTCAAGACCTATCCTAAGTACCTTAGGGAGAACATTGAAGTTGACCTCACCAACCTGGAACTCAATGGTAATATCCGTGTTCAGGATATTCCTGCTGAAAACCTGGAGATCATGAACTCTCCACGGATTCCAATTGCATCAGTGACCATGACACGTCAGCTGAAGCAAGAAGAAGCAGCTGCTCCTGCAAAAGGAAAAAAATAAGCCTAAAAGTTTTTCTTTACAGCCCCTTGATTCTATCTTGGGGCTTTTTTTATGGATAAATTTCTAATTGTTGGCCTTGGGAATATTGGCTTCGAGTATGAACATACCCGACACAATATTGGATTTGACATCCTCGACCATTTTGTATCCAAGCACAAGGGTGTATTTTCCATGGATCGATTGGCCTTTAAATCAGAAATCAGCCTGAAAGGAAAAAAAATTATCTGTATCAAGCCCACTACGTACATGAATTTGAGTGGAAAAGCCGTCAAATACTGGTTGGAGAAGGAAAATATTGACATCAGTCGGATGTTGGTGTTGGTAGATGAGTTGTCTGTTCCGCTCAACAAGATCAAAATCAAGCCTTCCGGAAGCGATGGTGGCCACAATGGGCTTAAAAGCATCCAGGAATTGATGGGAACTACCCAATATGCCAGATTGCGGTTTGGCATTGGGAATGATTTTCCCAGGGGCCGGCAGGTGGAGCATGTGTTGGGAAAATGGGATAAGAAAGAGGAAATCCTGGTTTCGCTGAAACTTGAAAGGTCATCCCAGGCCATTGAAGAATTTGTGTTGATGGGGCTTGAGCGCACCATGGCAGCAGTAAATCATCTTGAATTTTGAGTTCGTTCAAAGCCATTAACTTTGAGACGGCGGTATAAACATCCATTCCAATGAAAAGTCCAGATTATCAACCTTACCTAAATAGTGAAGACATGAAATTTCTCTGTATCGGACGCAATTATGCTGAGCATGCCAAGGAACTTGGCAATGAAGTGCCTGATGAACCGGTTATTTTCATCAAGCCCAAAAGTGCTTTGCTCCAAACAAATAGTCCGTTTTATTATCCGGAATTCACCAATGAGTTGCACTATGAATGTGAGGTGGTCTTGCGCATCAGCAAGAATGGTAAGTATCTTCAGGAAAGGACTGCCAGCAAATATTATGATGCCATTTCAGTCGGGATTGATTTTACTGCCCGGGATATACAGGCCGAACTGAAGAAAAAAGGACTTCCCTGGGAAAAAGCCAAGGCCTGGGATAATTCAGCAGTATTGGGTAAATGGACCCCAATCCCTGCCAATTTTGACAAAAACAATGTTCAGTTTTCCATGAAAAAGAATGGAGAATTGGTTCAATCTGGCCATACCAAAGACATGATCCACAATTTTGACAAGATCATTGCGCATGTGTCCAACTATTTCTCTCTCAACATCGGGGATGTTATTTTTACTGGAACACCAGCTGGGGTAGGGGAATGTGTGGTGGGCGATGTATTGGAAGGGTTTTTGGGTGCTGATTCCATGTTCAAGTTGACCATTCAATAATTTGCATTTACACAGGGATTGCATTTCTTTTTTGATCCATGAATCGATCTGATCATAATCTTGCGTAGATTAGGATATGAAAATATCATTCCATGGCGCTGCCAGATGTGTTACTGGTTCAAAGCACCTGCTTACCCTTGATTCCGGAAAAAAGATTCTCTTGGATTGTGGCATGTTTCAGGGCATGGGCAAGGAAACCGATGCACTGAACCGCCATTGGGGATTTGAGCCCAGAGAAGTGGATTACCTGGTGCTTTCACACGCCCATATTGATCACAGCGGACTGATCCCTAAATTGGTGAGCGATGGATTCAAGGGCATGATATTCGCAACGCCAGCAACGCGGGAGCTGACATCAGTCTTGCTGGAAGATTCAGCTGGCATTCAGGAAGATGACATCAAGTATACCAACAAAAAAAGAAAAGCCGCAGGTTTACCATTGCTGAAACCCTTGTATTCTACAGAGGATGCGCACAAGGCGATGGATCAGTTTCGGGTAGTGGATTACGGAGTTTGGTTTACCATTGAAGATGGCATTGAGTTACAATACACAGATGCCGGGCATATCATTGGCAGTGCTGCTGTTCACCTTCGCGTCTTATCAGCAGGAAAACCGCAACAGATCACCTTCAGCGGTGATATAGGTCGTTACCGCGACGCAATTTTAAAGTCTCCCGCTACTTTTTCTCAAGCCGATGTCATCATCATCGAATCCACGTATGGCAATTCATTGCACGACCTGCACCAGCCAACTCCGGATAAATTACTGGAATGGATTGAGAAGACCTGCATCAAAAAGAAAGGCAAACTCATCATTCCGGCATTCAGTGTGGGCCGAACACAGGAGTTGTTATACGCATTGAACCAGTTGGAATTGGAAAGGAGGTTGCCAGAGGTTGATTATTTCGTGGACAGTCCGCTCAGTGTGCATGCCACAGCCATTGTGAAAAAATATCCCCAAGACTTCAACAGCAGGATCCGGAAGGTATTGGAAAATGACGATGACCCCTTCAATTTCGCTGGTTTGGAATTCGTTAAAACGGTTGATGAGTCCAAGCTTCTCAACTTCAGGAGCGAGCCCTGTGTGATCATTTCAGCCAGTGGAATGGCCGATGCGGGAAGGGTGAAGCACCATATCAGCAACAATATTGAAAATTCACGCAACAGTATATTGATGACTGGATACTGTGAGCCCCATTCATTGGGAGCAAGGCTGCAGTCTGGCAGGAAAGAGGTCAATATTTATGGCGTGGCACATGAAATCCATGCAGAGATTGGAAGCATCAGGAGCATGAGCGCACACGGTGATTATGAAGACCTGTCACAATTCCTGTCTTGCCAGGATGTTTCAAAAGTGAAAAAACTTTTCCTGGTACATGGCGAATATGATGTGCAGATTGATTTTCGCGAAAGGCTGCTTAGAAAAGGATTTACCGATATTGAAATTCCTGAGTTGCACCAGGAGTTGGGGCTGGGTTAAGTTGAATGTCAGTATTGAGGTGTTGAAAGTATTGAGCTGATTTACCAATCTCCACCTGCACCGCCACCGCCAAAGCTGCCTCCGCCAAATCCTCCAAATCCACTGCTGCCGCTGCTGCTTCCGCCACCATGACCAAGGCCACCCATGGGGAAGAACAGTAATCCACCTGCGCCGCCGCCACCACCGCGCCTGCGGAAAATGCTGAGAATGATCACCACAATCAGGATGATGAAGATTCCAGGAACGCTTCTTTTGTCACCACCTTTTCTTCTTCCATAATTGTCGGGAGCATCATACTCTCCTTTGGTTGCGGAGATGATGGCATCAGTGCCTTCATCAAGGCCGCGGTAAAAATCACTGCCCTTGAAATTGGGTTTTATCTCGTTTTCTATGATTCGCTTTGCGAGGATATCCGGTAATGCACCCTCCAATCCATAGCCGGTTGCAATCCAGATTTTTCTGTCATTTTTTGCCACCAGCAACAAGATGCCATTGTTGAATTCCTTGTTCCCTATTCCCCAGGCCCTGCCCAGTGCTACAGCATAGTCTGCAATGTCTCTGTCGCCAGTTGTTTCAACCAATACAACCGCAATCTGGGTTGAAGTGGAATCATCAAATGCCACCAGTTTTCGCTCTAGCGCCTCTTTCTGGTCTGGAGCAAGTGTATTGGTATAATCCACCACCAGTTTTGCCGGAACAGGTTTTGCTGGCAACTCCTTTTCAATCTGCGCATTGGCAGATATGAAGGTTATGGTGAGGATGAGTAGGAGAATTCTTTTTATCATTTGCCAAATACTATCCCATCGGACAGTTCGTTTTTATCATCACTGGTGTAAGGGAAATTAAGCTTCAGGGCATTGCCTACATCTTCAATCATATGGCAAATGCCATCCACAAAATGGTGCTGTTTGAACTCAGCAATGATTGTTCTTATTTCATTGTTCCAAAACTCTTGTCCAAGACGGGCATGAATTCCTTCATCCCCCAGTATGGCCAGTTGCCTGTCTTTCATGGCGAAATAAAGCAGAACACCATTCCTGTCTTGGGTCTTTGCCATCTCGAGTTGGATGAAAAGTTCTTTGGCCCTGTCCAATGGGTTAACCATTTTACAATGGCTTTCCACATAGAGCCTGATTTCTCCGCTGGTTTGCATTTCAGCAGAACGGATGGCTTCCACCATCCGTTCCTCTTCTTCCTTGGAGAAAAAAGCTTTTTGTTTTGCCGAGAATATATTCAGAAGGTTCAACATGTTATTTGTTAAAATCAACTGTAGGGGCTTTTTCTGCGCCTGCCTCTGCTGCAAAGAATCCTTTTTCCTTGAATCCAAACATGCCGCTGAACAGGACCATAGGGAATTTCTTCACGCTGGTATTGTATTCCTGTACTGCACTGTTGAAATCATTTCTGGAAACCTTGATGCGGTTTTCAGTACCCTCGAGTTGTGACTGAAGATCCCTGAAAGCATCAGTAGCTTTCAGTTCTGGATATTTTTCCATGGTCACCAACAACCTTCCTATCGCGCCACTCAATTGGCTTTGGGCCTTCTGGAATTCAGCAACTTTTTCAGGGCTGAGGTTGGTTACGTCGATTTTGGTTTGGGTAGCTTGTGCCCTTGCATTGACAACAGCTTCAAGGGTACTTTTCTCGAAGTCTGCTGCTCCTTTAACGGTGTTCACCAAATTCGGAATCAGGTCAGATCTTCTTTGATAATCACTTTCTACGTTGGCCCACTTGCCTTTTACATTCTGGTCCATTTGAACAAGTCCGTTGTAGCCGCTGCAGCCACAACCACCCAGTAAAAGAATAAGACCTCCGATGACGATAAGAACAATGTTACGCGTACTCATTTTTATTTTTAATTAGGTTAATGCTTAAAGATAGCTGAATTGGTCAAAAGGTTGCATCCGATTTTGCCAATTTCTGTTAAATGATCATTTATTGATGGCGGCAATGCCTGGCAATTCTTTTCCTTCAAAAAATTCCAGCATGGCACCACCTCCGGTGGATACATAGCTGACCTTGTCGTTGAATCCGAATTGGTTGACGGCTGCAACACTGTCACCACCACCCACAAGCGAGAAGGCTCCTTTTTGGGTGGCTGCTGCCACTGCCTCAGCAATGGTCTTGGTGCCAGCCTGGAACTGCTCCATCTCAAAGACACCCATCGGGCCATTCCACAAGATGGTCTTGCTTCGCAGGATCACCTCGCTGAAATCTGTCCTGGCTTGGGTGCCAATGTCCAGGCCCATCCATCCAGCAGGGATTTCACCGCTGTTGCAGTTGGAGGTATTGGCGTCTGCCGCAAACTTATCTGCAATGGTGCTGTCGATCGGCAAGTGGATATTCACTCCTTTGGCCTTGGCTTTTTCCAGAAGGGCAGAAGCTAGGCTAAGGCGATCGTCTTCACAAAGGGAATTTCCAATGTCTTTTCCCTGGGCTTTCCAGAAAGTATAGGCCATTCCTCCACCAATGATGATGTCGGTGGCTTTTTCAAGCAAATTTTCGATGATCAGAATCTTGTCTGAAACCTTGGCTCCACCGATGATGGCGGTGAAAGGCTTCTCAGATTGGAGCAATACTTTTTCGGCGCTGGAAACTTCCCCTTCCATCAGCAGACCAAACATTTTCTTGTCGCCATCAAAAAAGTCAGCAACAATCGCAGTAGAGGCATGGGCCCTGTGTGCAGTACCAAATGCATCATTGATGTACACATCTCCCAATTTGCTCAATTGCTCGGCAAATCCCATGTCACCCTTTTCCTCTTCCTTGTGGAAACGGAGGTTTTCCAGCAATAACACGTCACCTTTTTGGAGCAATGCAGCAGCATTTATAGCTGCTTCTCCAATGCAATCCGCTGCAAAAAAGACCTCAGGTTCATCTCCCAGTAGTTTTTGCAAATGAGACACAAGATGAATCAGTGAGTATTTTTTGTCTGGGCCCTCTTTTGGCCTTCCAAAATGGCTCATCAAAATCACCGATCCGCCATCCTGTAGAATTTTTTTGATGGTAGGAATGGCCGCAACCATGCGGGTATCATCCGTGATCTGGAAATTTTCATTGAGGGGAACGTTGAAGTCAACGCGGACAAGGGCTTTTTTGCCTCCAAAATTGAATTGGCTGAATTTGCTCATGTGGTAGCTATTTTAAAAAAGAAACCCGGCAGGATCTGCTGCCGGGTCTATAATCGAATTGAATTACTTGGATATCAACTGTGCAAAATAATGAACGGTGCGAACAAGCTGGCTTACATAGCTCATCTCGTTGTCATACCAGCTCACGGTTCTTACCAATTGATGATCCCCAACGGTTTGTACTTTGGTTTGTGTAGCATCAAACAAAGAGCCAAAACGAATGCCAACAACATCACCAGAAACGATTTCGTCTTCAGTGTAGCCATAACTTTCGTTGGCAGCAGCTTTCATGGCAGCATTGATTTCTTCGGTAGTGGTCTTTTTGGCCAACATTACCGTCAACTCAGTCAATGAACCGGTGAGGGTAGGAACACGCTGTGCAGTACCGTCAAGCTTTCCTTTCAGTGAAGGAAGCACAAGACCGATGGCTTTTGCAGCACCAGTGCTGTTGGGAACAATATTTTGTGCAGCGGCACGGGCCCTGCGGAGGTCATTCTTTGGATGAGGTGCATCCTGTGTATTCTGGTCATTGGTATAGGCATGAACAGTGGTCATGAGGCCAGTCAGGATACCGAATTGTTCTTCCAAAACCTTGGCCATAGGTGCCAGACAGTTGGTAGTGCAAGAAGCACAGCTGATGATGGTTTCAGAACCATCCAGGATTTCATGGTTGGTATTGAAGACGATGGTCTTCAAATCTCCTGTTGCAGGTGCTGAGATGACAACTTTTTTTGCACCAGCAGTAATGTGGGCAGCAGCTTTGTCTTTATCAGTGAAGAACCCTGTACATTCCAATACAACATCCACTTCATGGGATGCCCATGGAATTTGGGCAGGATCCCTTTGTGCATATATTTTTACCTCATGACCGTTTACAATGATAGAATTGTCAGTAGACTGAACATCCTGCTCAAAACGTCCTTGAGCTGTATCGTATTTAAGGAGATGGGCCAAAACCTTGGGGCTGGTAAGATCGTTGATGGCAACGATATCTATGCCTTCCATATTGAAGATCTGGCGGTAAACCAGGCGTCCTATCCTTCCGAATCCATTGATTGCTACTTTTACTGTGCTCATGTTGGTTGCTTTTAAATCTATTTTGAGTTGCAAAGGTAAGAACTATTCATTTTTTTTTGTC
>CAITQQ010000348.1 GCA_903894575.1 uncultured bacterium | reverse complement strand
CGAGCAGTTCACCGGTCTCAAGGGTGTATTAGTTAGCATTGAGGATACAATCCGCGGTTTCAACATGATCATGGATGGAGAGTTTGATGAGTATCCTGAAGCAGCTTTCAACCTGGTTGGAACCATTGAAGATGCCATTGAAAAAGGCAAGAAAATGATGGAAGCCGCCAAAGGTTAATCGAATAACAAATAAGAAACGCACATGCAGGTAGAGATATTGACACCAGAAAAAAAATTATTCGCAGGAGATGTTTACGGGGTTCAACTCCCGGGCGTCAGCGGATCATTTGAAGTCCTGGAAAAGCATGCACCCATCGTGAGTGCCCTTGGTTCTGGAGTTGTGAAAATTTTGCTTGATAAAACCGGCAAAAACAATTCCTACAAAATTTCAGGTGGATTCATCGAAGTGCTGGACAACAAGGTATCTGTCCTTGTGGAAGGTGCTACGGCAATATAAATTACCTCTAATCATTGTATTAAAAAGGGACCATTGGTCCCTTTTTATCTTTACTCCAGTTGTTGAACAATGCCTAAAACAGCCATTTCTTTGTATTTCTTCTTTGCAGGCCTCATCTTTTCCAGTTGGGCTTCCAGGATTCCAGATGTGAAGGATATGTTTGCCCTCAATGAGGCTGAATTGGGTGCCGTCCTTTTCATGTTGCCTTTGGGAGCATTGCTTGCATTGCCGGTTGCAGGGTGGGTGGTGCATCGGTTGGGTAGCAAGCTGGCATCGGTGGGTTCAATGTTCCTTTATATTGTGCTGCTCTTTTTGATCTCAAAGGCCCAATCAGTATGGAGCATGTCCATCGTCCTTTTTCTGTTTGGGGTCATTGGAAATTTTGCCAATATTGCCATGAATACACAGGGCCTCTCTGTGCAGCACCTGCTGAAAAAGCCTATTCTGTCTGGACTTCACGCCATGTGGAGCCTTGGCGCTTTTCTCGCTGCAGCCATCACCGGATGGACCATGTCGGTTGGTTATTCGATGGAAATGCATTTTGGCATTGTTGCCATTGCTGCTGCAGTGGTAGCACTGTTTTTTTCTTTTTCACTGATCAAAGATGTTGCCGGGGAGCATCCGCAGAAAGTCTTAGCACTACCCAACAAAGGTTTGTTGTTGATGGGGGTCATCTGTTTTTGTGTAGCCATGTCTGAAGGTGCTATGGCCGATTGGAGCTCGTTGTACTACAGACAGGTTGTTGATGAACTTGGTAAAGTAAGCACGGTTGGCTATACGGCATTTGCGCTTTGCATGGCATTGGGAAGATTTTTTGGCGACCGGCTCTTGCAGGCCTTCGGCTATTCAACCGTTTTGAAAATGAATGGAATCCTTGTATTCATTGGCATGAGCCTGGCCCTTGCTGTCAATGCACCTGAGGCGGTCATTATTGGCTTTGCATTGGTTGGATTCGGGGTATCTTCTGTCATCCCCATTGTTTACATGCTCTCCGCCAAGAGCAAGTCCATGGCACCTTCTGCTGCCATTGCAGCCGTCAGCAGCATTGGTTTCACAGGATTTCTGTTTGGACCACCCATCATTGGGTTCATTGCAAAAGAAACTGGATTGCGCATGGCACTTTCGATTGTTGCTTTTCTTGGGATGATGATTTGGTTGCTCTCCCTTAGGATGAAAACTGATGAGATCAGTTGAAAGAGGGATCCAGGGGGTAATTGATCATTTCTGTAAATCCTTCTCCCAAGGTTTTTACGGCTGCTTTCCACATGCTTTTGGGATCTTCGTGGAATACAATTTCTTCGGTAGCCTGAACCGACAACCAGCTTTTTTCTTTCATTTCCTGTTTCAATTGACCAGATTCCCAGCCTGCATAGCCAATGAAAAACCGGATGCCATCGTTCCCTGCTTTGCCAGTATTGATCAGGTATTTGGCAGCTTCAAGGTTTCCTCCCCAGTAGATATTTTCGGCGATTTGTTTTCCACCAGGAATTTGAAAGGGCAGGCGATGAAGGAAATGGAGTTGGTCAAGCCCTACGGGTCCACCTTCAAACATTGGTATTTCATGGTTGCCGATGCCTTCAAGCAGATTGGCAACCTTTTCGTCAATGACCCTGTTGATCGTAATGCCGAAACTGCCCGTTGTTTCATGCTCGCATAGCAATACAACTGAGCGCTGAAAGTTAGGGTCTTTCAGGAATGGCTCTGCAATGAGCAGCATACCGCTTTCTATCCTGTTCATAAACCTAAGTTAAATAATCTGGCATTATGTAACTTCATGGAGGGCTCAACTTATTTTTGTTTCAGGATGAAGCGCATTTTTACACTGATTACCATACTCATCAGCATTTCACTCATAGGCATTATTGTCATCCAATATTCCTGGTTGAAGAATGTTGTGGCCATCCGAAAAGAGCAGGTAACTTTCAAGGTACAGGAAGTTGAGTATGAGGTGGTAGAAAATCTTGTTGATGTAAAAATGCGGCTTTTGCCAGCTATTCCTCAGGACGCATTGCCCAAAGGTGCCCCGGAAGAGCTTCTGAAAATGCTTGAACCACCAACCTTGGCAGAGCGATTTACAGTTGCAGAAATCCAAAAAAGTATTGCAAAGTCTTTTGAAGACAATGGATTAAAAGGAGCAAAATTTCAGTTTGCCGTTATTTCCAACAGCAACAATACTGGCTTTGATCTTGCCACTCCAGAATTCAAAAAATACTACGAAATTGGCAATGTAGACACAGTAAACTATGCCATCCACTCCTGGCCCCTGGTCAATCTTTCCGGTGATGAGGCCGTCTCACTTTTACCGGATGAAACATTGGTCCTTATTACGTATGATATGCAGGATTTTGTGTTGAGATCGGTGGGTTGGGTTATTCTTGCTGCATTGTTGTTTACCATGATCATCATCACTGCTTTTTACCTGACCGTCAGGACGATACTGACACAGAAAAAACTCAGTGAAATGAAAACGGATTTTATCAACAACATGACCCATGAGTTGCGTACACCCCTTGCTACCATTGCGATTGCAGTGGATACATTGAAAAATGAAAAAATAATAGGGAACAGGGAACAACTGCTTTCCATTGGCCAAATCATCAAGGCAGAAAATGCGAGGATGAATACTCAGGTTGAACAGATTTTACAGGCGGCGCAGCTGGACATCAATCAGGTATTGAAGGACAAAAAACCCCTTCATGTTCATGAGGTTTTGGGCAAGTTGGAAGATAAATTTGCCTTGCAGGTAGCTGAAAAAAATGCCCAGATCAGCTTTGCATTGTTGGCTGAAAAAGATCAGGTACTGGGTCATCCTGTACATTTTGTCAACATGATCAGTAATCTTTTTGACAATGCACTAAAATACTCCAAGGAAGACGTTGATCCTATCATCAAGGTGTCTACCAAAAATGAGAAAAACAATATTGTCCTGACCGTGGAGGACAATGGTATTGGCATGAGCAAAGAAACCATCTCCAGAATTTTTGATAAATTCTTCAGGGCCCATACCGGCAATGTGCACAATGTAAAAGGTTTTGGGCTTGGATTGAATTATACCCGAAAAATGGTGGAAGCCCATGATGGCAGCATATCTGTACAAAGTGAAATGGGGAAGGGAAGCAAGTTCGCCATCAGCATCCCCCTTCATTGATCATTGAGCATCGTCAATGAAAAGGAGTGAACCATCACCATAACTCAGGAACCTGTAGTTGTTTTCCATCGCGTTAGCATACATGCTTTTCCAATCCTCACCCATGATGGCCGCTATGATCAAAAGCAGTGTGGATTGCGGTTGGTGAAAATTAGTAATCAACGCATTGGCCACCTTGAATGCATAGCCTGGGGCAATGCAAATTCCGGTATGACCTGTGATGATTTCGACATCATTTTCCATCATCAACTTCTTCAGTGCTTGAAAGGCCTCTGCCTTTGAAGGAAGTATTTGTTTTGATAAAGACAAATGCTCCCATTGGCCAAGGTGGTGGTTGGAAGAAAATCCATCCTTTTTATTGTTGAAGGCTTTCACGGCAATCCAGTAGATGCTTTCAAGGGTTCTCAGGGAAGTTGTGCCCACAGAAACCACTGTTTTATCGGTATTGGCGAGTTGGCTGATCAGGTCGATATTTACCTGAAAATATTCTTCATGCATGGCATGCTCTTCAATCAGGTCAGCTGTTACAGGTTTGAAAGTGCCAGCACCGACATGCAGTGTAACAAAAGAATGTTCTATTCCTTTTGCAGCAAGGTTTTTGATCAGGGTTTCTGTGAAATGAAGGCCTGCTGTGGGTGCGGCCACTGATCCTTCATGTGCTGCATACACCGTCTGGTAACGGTGTTGATCATCAACGGTGGCTTCTCTTTTGATATAAGGTGGAAGTGGGATTTTACCTGTTTCAGCAATGATTTTTTCAAACGGAAGTCCACTGCTCCACTGGAACTTGATCAGGTAGTGATCATCTTTCTTGCTCACCAATTTTGCCTGAAGCTCGTTGTTGTATATATCATTGGATACCTGCAGCAATTCATCATTCTTCCATTTTTTTGCACCCCCAACAAGGCATTTCCAGCTGGATTGTTCCAGATCGTTCAAGCAGGCATAATCGCCGTCAGCCGGTTCAAGGAGAAAGATCTCAATCTCGCCCCCAGAGGACTTTTTGAACCTAAGTCGGGCAGCGATGACCCGGGTATTGTTGAAAACAAGCAAGCTGTTGGATGGTAATAGTGCTGGCAACTGATGGTATTGGCTGTGCTCCAGGATCTTGTTTTTACGGACCAATAATTTGGATGCATCCCGGTTGATCAGGGGGTTCATGGCAATGCGGCTGTTGGGCAGTTCATAATCGAAATCTGCCATTTCAACATGCGGTATGGGATGCGTATTTTTCATTTATTCACATGTAATTCACAGGTAATTCACATTCCTTGATAGTATATCCACAGCAATATGGGTAAAATGGGCTGTAATGCAGTCCTGTATTGGGTTTCAGCTGTGTATAAATATAGAATCTCAAATGGGTGTATGAAAGTGGGAAATTGTGTTAATTTGTGTCATTAAATGTTATTTTTCTTCTAAACCAAGGTAAATGATTGGATTCATAGGCGAATATGAGGCTACCCTCGATAGCAAAGGTAGGTTTCTTCTGCCGGCAGGCATAAAAAAACAGCTGCCGGAAGGGGAAGTACCTGTCTTTGTGATCAACCGTGGCTTTGAGAAATGCCTCACTGTTTATCCAATGCAGAGCTGGAAGCCGATTTATGAGAATATCAGTTCCCTGAATGATTTTGACCCCAAGGTGAGAGAGTTCAGGCGTTATTTTTTGAACGGAGCTACCCAGATTGAAGTGGATGGTGCTGGAAGATTACTGTTGCCGAAGAGCCTGATGGAGCATGCGGGGTTGGAAAAGGATATTGTGTTGGTTTCGGCAATGGACAAATTGGAAATATGGGATAAAAATAAGTATCAGCAGTTCTTTGAAAACTTTTCACCCGAATCCTTCAGCGGTCTTGCTGCGGAAGTGATGGCAAAGAAAGTACAACCATGAAAAAAGGAAATTGATGGCATTGGATGAGCAGAACAGGGATGGGGCAGCTGAAACTGAAAGGGAGGCCTATCACATTCCTGTAATGCTGAAACCAGCTGTTGATGGATTGGATATCAATCCTTCCGGCACTTATGTGGACTGTACTTTTGGTGGTGGTGGGCACTCCAGGGAAATTCTTTCCAGGCTCAATGAAAAGGGCAGGCTGTTTGCATTTGATCAAGATGAAGATGTGCGGGCCAACCTTACTGCTGATACGCGCCTGGTGTTCATTCCCCATAATTTTCGCCACCTCACCCGCTTTCTTCGTCTCCATGGCATCACTGAGGTAGATGGTATTTTGGCTGATTTGGGCGTTAGCAGTCATCAGTTTGATCAACCATCCAGGGGCTTTTCCATTCGTTTTGATGCACCCCTGGACATGCGCATGGATCAATCCGCTGCTTTGACCGCTGCTGATTTCATTCAACAGTCATCTGCAGAAACGCTTCAGTTGGTTTTTCAGGAATATGGCGAGGTTACCAATGCGAGAACACTTGCACAACTCTTGAGTGAGCATTGTCGTAAAAGCCAGATCCGCACCATCAATGAATTGAAGTCGGTCATTGCTCCTGTTGTCAAAGGGAATCCCAACAAATATTTTGCCCAGGTTTTTCAATCGCTCAGGATTGCAGTGAATGATGAGTTGGCTGCCCTAAAGGACTTGTTGGTTCAATCTGCATCACTCATCAAACCTGGCGGAAGAATGTCCGTCATCACCTTTCATAGCCTTGAAGACAGGATTGTGAAACAGTTTTTCAAATCGGGGGATGAAGATGCACAGTTGGCTGATCCTGTTTATGGCACAAGGAAAACAACACCTTTTGAGCCGTTGAACAAGAAGCCCATTGAGCCTTCCGCTGAAGAGGTTAGTAAAAATCCAAGATCGAGAAGTGCAAGATTAAGGATAGGGGTAAAGAAGTAAACAAAAGAAAACAGAAGAAATAAATAGAGTATATGGCGCTTGAAAAGAATGATGTCAAATGGTTTTTTGTCAACCAGGTATGGTTGGTGAAAAATGTTCCATTTTTTCTTTTCCTCTCTGCATTGGCAGTGGCATATATCTATAACGGGCATCATGCTGAAAAGGCAATCAAAGACATCAACAAGACAACAAAAGAGTTGAAAGATTTGCAGTATGAGTTCAAGATGGTGAGAAAGGATTGGATGTTCATGACCAAGCAATCTGAAGTAGTAAAATCAGT
This sequence comes from uncultured bacterium, assembly GCA_903894575.1. Taxonomy (GTDB): domain Bacteria; phylum Bacteroidota; class Bacteroidia; order Chitinophagales; family Chitinophagaceae; genus Pollutibacter. The sequence continues at coordinate 12,961 of CAITQQ010000348.1, read as the reverse complement.
AGCTGTATCGGGAGTAAAAGAAATTCTTGAGCCTCCGGTGGCATTGAATGATTCAGCAACAAAAAAAGAGGATAAACAACAATAGTCATTGGAGACAAAAAAGGACATATTATGGCGTAGTTACCTGATCTACTTGCTGATGCTTGTATTGGGCATTTGCATTTTTGGAAAGGCGTTGTTCATTCAACGAATTGAAGGCGGATACTGGAAATCGTTGAGCGATAGCCTGCACCTTGAATACCGTGAAATGGATGCAGAGCGGGGTACAATTTACAGTGAAGATGGCAGAATGCTGAGCAGCTCAATTCCTTTCTTTGACATTTACCTGGATTTTGGTTCTCAGGGTGTTCAGGAAAAAAATGGCATCAGGTTCAAAAAGGCCTTGGACAGTTTGTCGATACAGCTCTCTTCCATTCTTGGTGGAGGTACACCAGGTGCTTATAAGCACGAGCTGATGGGTGTTTTCAACAGGGAGGATCGCTACCATTTGTTGAGAAAAAATATTGATTTCAAGCAATATCAATTGCTCAGAAATATTGGTTTTATCAAGTACAACAGGAATAAAAACGGATTCATCTTCATTGAAAAAGAGAAAAGATTGGCTCCTTTTGGATTGCTTGCCAACAGGACGATTGGGCTTTCTCGTGAATATGTCGACTCAATGGGCAATCTGGTCAGCAAAAATGTTGGCCTGGAAAAAACATATGACAGCCTGCTCAAAGGAGTCACCGGAAAGCGGTTGGTGAGAAGGATTGCGGGTGGTGCATTTGTTCCTGTGGAAGGTTCTGAGATTGAACCCGAAAATGGAAAGGATATCATTACCACCATCGATATCAATATACAGGATGTCGCAGAGCAGGCATTGTTAAAAGTTCTGGAGACCAATGAATGTCTCAATGGAACCTGTATTGTGATGGAAGTGAAGACTGGAAAAATCAAGGCCATCGCCAACCTGGGAAGGCAGACCGATGGATCTTACAAGGAAGACTTCAATTATGCCATCACCCGTTCCGAACCAGGCTCAACATTCAAGCTGATGACCATGTTGGCAGCATTGGAAGACCAGTACATCAACCTGAATACCTCTGTGAATCTTGAAGGAGGAAAATGGGATTTTGGCGGCAGAACCGTATGGGACAGTGAAAGACACAATCATACCAATGTTACTTATAAGCAGGCATTTGAGTTGAGTTCGAATGTTGGAATGGCCAAGCTTGCTGTGACGCATTATTATAAGCAGCCTAAAAAATTCATTGCTCATCTTGAGCGATTGAACCTCAACAGGTCATCAGGCATAAATCTATTGGGTGAATCAACGTCTATCATTCCCAATCCAAGCGGACGCAATTGGAGTGATGTGACGCTGCCCTGGATGAGCTTCGGCTACAATATTTCCATCAGCCCCTTGCAGACGCTGATGGTCTACAATGCAGTAGCCAACAATGGGAAATTGTTGAAACCTTATCTGGTCAATGCCATCATGAAGGATGGAAAAGTTGTATCGGAATTCAAGACCACGGTTCTTCGCGATTCAATATGCAGCAAGTCTACATTGTTGCAGCTTCAATCATGCTTAGAAGGAGTTGTGTTGTCGGGAACCGGAAAGAGTTTGCTCAACCGCTTTTATACCCTCGCCGGAAAAACAGGAACAGCACAGGTTGCCAATGGAAACAAGGGCTATACTGATCATATCTATCAATCTTCCTTCGCTGGTTATTTTCCTGCGCAAAATCCCAAATACTCCTGTATTGTGGTGATCAAGAACAAACCATTTGCAGCAAGGTATTATGGTGCACAAATTGCAGGGCCTGTTTTCAGTGAGATCGCAAACAAATTGTTTACTGTTGATCCAGATCTCTATGCAAGCTATCAGCATCCAAAATTTGCTGACAGCAGCAAATCTGAGTGGAATGGGTCTTCGAATGATTTTAAAACCATTGCCAAGGGAATTGGGAAGCCGATGCTTGATGCAGGAAAAAAAGGGGAATGGAGCAAAGTAATGACCAATGAGAAAAGTTTGGCAGCAAGCAGCTGGTCTACCCAGCATGGCAGCATGCCCGATCTCAAAGGATTTGGTCTGAGGGACGCGCTGGAATTGCTTGAGCGCCAGCAATTGCAGGTGATTGCAACCGGAAAAGGAAAAGTGATATCGCAGTCCATTCCAGCAGGGATGGCTGTTCAGAAAGGGCAAACCGTTTATTTGAATCTTGGCAGTACAATTGAATGATGGGCATGAAATTATTGCAAGACATATTGTATACCGTAAGGATCAAGTCATTGACCGGAAGGACTGACGTGCACATCAGTGATGTGCAGATTGATTCAAGGCTTGTTGGTCAGGGCAGTTGCTTCATCGCCATCAAAGGTGCTTCACAAGACGGACATGCCTATATCGAAACGGCCATTCAAAATGGCGCTATCGCTATTGTATGTGAAGCGCTTCCGGACAGTTTACAGCCTGGTGTAAATTATATTCAGACCGATGATGCTGCAAAAGCGGCAGGCATCATGGCACATGCCTTTCACGGTGAGCCAAGTCGTCATCTGAAATTGGTTGGTGTAACAGGCACAAACGGAAAAACAACAGTGGCGACACTCTTGTATAAATTATTCATGGCAATGGATGCCAGCTGTGGCCTGATCTCAACAGTGAACAACATGATTGGTGAAATCATTTCGCCATCTACCCATACAACGCCAGATGTAATTTCGCTGAACATATTGTTGAAACGCATGGTTGATGCAGGCTGTAAATATGCTTTCATGGAAGTGAGCAGCCATGCAATTCATCAGCAACGCATTGCAGGACTTGAATTTGCGGGAGGCATCTTTACCAACATCACCCATGATCACCTCGATTATCACAAAACATTTGATGAGTACATCAGGGTGAAAAGGAATTTTTTTGATGGCCTTTCTTCTACTGCTTTTGCCATATCCAACATGGATGACAGGAATGGAGCGATCATGCTGCAGAACACCCATGCAGACAAATTTTATTACAGTCTTCGTTCTGTTGCAGATTTCAAAGGAAGAATCGTTGACAACAGCATCACCGGATTGCAAATGTTGGTGAATGAGCAGGATGTTCATTTCCGCTTGATTGGGGAGTTCAATGCCTACAATTTGCTGGCGGTTTATGCAACTGCCATTTGCCTGGGCGAGGATAGGTTGGATGTGCTTCAAACGATGAGCAACCTTACAGGTGCTGAAGGAAGGTTTGACTATATGCTTTCGCCTAAGGAAGGCATCATTGGCATTGTTGATTATGCCCATACCCCCGATGCATTGTTGAACGTACTGGCCACCATCAAAAAGTTTCAGAAAGGGGGTGAGCAAATCATCACTGTGGTGGGTTGTGGTGGGGATCGCGATAAATCAAAAAGAAAATTGATGGGAGCTGCAGCAGCGGAATTCAGTACCAGGGCCATATTCACCTCGGATAATCCGAGGAGTGAAGAACCTTCTTCCATTTTGAATGACATGATGGAAGGGGTGGATGCAATGATGCAAAGAAAGGTGCTGATGATTGAAGATAGGAAAGAAGCCATCCGCACTGCGGTGATGATGGCGAGGGGTGAGGACATTATCCTTGTAGCAGGAAAAGGGCATGAGAAATACCAGGAGATCAAGGGTCAACGGTTTTCTTTTGATGATAAGGATGTATTGGCCAAAACATTCAATGATTTAGATAAATAAAACAGCATGATTTATCAACTTTACCAATGGTTGCAAAGTGAACATCTTCGGTTTCCGGGGATGGGCCTTTTTCAGTTCATCACGTTTCGCGCGATGCTGGCTGTTTTGTTGTCTCTTTTCATTACAATGGTCTATGGAAAGAACATCATACAGTTCTTACAAAGAATGCAGGTGGGGGAAAGTGTCCGTGAACTTGGTTTGCAAGGTGAAGAACAAAAGAAGGGTACGCCTACCATGGGCGGTTTTATCATCTTGCTGGGCATCTTGATTCCGACACTATTGTTTGCGAACCTTGACAAAGTCTACATCAAATTATTGTTGTTGAGTACCATTTGGTTGGGGCTGGTAGGGTTTGTAGATGACTATTTGAAGCTCCGTGCAAAACGCATCGCACAACAGCAAGGTGAACAATACAAAAAAGGAGACAAAGATGGTTTGGCAGGATGGTTCAAGGTCTTGGGCCAGGTGGGCCTGGGCATCATCATCAGTGCCACCCTGTTGTTCAATGACAATGTGAAAGTGATGAGGGAATACAAGGGCAAGGTCAAGCCAGCCAATGCCATTGAAGTGAAGTACCAGGGTGGTGTACGGTATTTTGTGAAAGCCAATGAGCCAGTGACCACCATCCCATTCATCAAGGACCATGAGTTCAACTATGCAAAACTATTGCCAGCCTCTTTGCGCGAATATGGTTGGGTCATCTACATGCTCGTGATCATCTTTATTGTGACAGCAGTTTCTAACGGAGCAAACATCACTGATGGTCTGGACGGATTGGCAACTGGGGTATCTGCGCTCATTGGAGCATGTCTGGCACTCTTTGCGTATGCCAGTGGCAACCTGATCTTTGCGGATTACCTGAACATCATGTACATCCCCAATCTTGGTGAGGTATCGGTTTTTATCGCTGCAATGATTGGTGCCTGTATTGGCTTTCTTTGGTACAATACGTATCCGGCACAGGTTTTCATGGGTGATACGGGAAGCCTTGCCCTGGGCGGAATCATTGCTGCTTTGGCCATCATTGTGAGAAAAGAATTGTTGATACCGTTTTTCTGTGCTGTGTTTTTGATTGAGAACCTGAGTGTGGTCATTCAGGTTGGCTATTTCAAATACACAAAGAAAAAATTCGGTGAAGGAAGAAGGGTCTTCCTGATGAGTCCTTTGCACCACCATTATCAGAAAAAAGGTTACCACGAAAGCAAGATTGCTGTGCGGTTTTGGATAGTAACCTTGTTGTTTGTGGTATTCGCGATCATGTCATTGAAAATGAGATAATCCATTTATAGAAAAACAGTGAAGAAAAGAATTGTCATATTGGGAGGCGGCGAAAGCGGAGTAGGGGCTGCCCTATTGTGCAAACAGCAGGGTTATGATGTTTTTCTTTCGGATGGTGGGAGAATCAAAGAACACTACCAGCATGAACTTGAAGCCAACAGGATTGATTTTGAATCCGGCGCGCATAGCATGGACAAAATACTTTCAGCTGACGAAGTGATGAAAAGTCCTGGCATCTCCAGCAGCAATCCGATTGTTGTTCAAATCAAAGAAAAACAGATTCCCATCATCAGTGAAATGGAACTGGCCTACAGGCATAAGGCAGAAAGCAGGATCATCGGTATTACTGGTAGTAACGGAAAGACCACCACCACATCCCTGATCTATCAGATCTGCAAGTCAGGTGGCATTGATTGTGCACTCGTAGGTAATATTGGCAATTCCATTGCAAGGCAAATAGCAGTTGATCCGAAGCCATTGTATGTTGTGGAGATCAGTAGCTTTCAGCTGGATGATATCATTTCCTTTAGGCCAGATGTGGCAGTACTCACCAATATCACAGAAGATCATCTCGATCGCTATGATCATGATTTCGAAAAATACATCGCTGCAAAATTCAATATCGTTAAGCACCAAACTGAACAGGATTTTTTCATCTATAATGCTGATGATGCTGTTACAGTGAAGTACCTCCAACAATATCCATTCAATTCAAAACCATTACCGATTAGTATGCAAAAAGATTTGCCAAAAGGCGCCTTCATCAAAGAAGGCCAGATGAACGTGAAGCATGGCGATGGATTTGCCATGAGCATTTTTGATTTTGCACTCAAAGGAAAGCACAATCAGTACAATACCATGGCTGCTGCTGTTGCTTCTTCTGTAGTGGGAATCAGAAAAGATCGCATCAGGGATGCTGTGACTTCCTTTGAAAGCCTTGAACATCGGATGGAAAAGGTAGCAACGGTCAAAGGGATTGATTTTATCAATGATTCTAAAGCAACCAATGTCAACAGCGCATGGTTTGCCCTGGAAAGCATGGATAAACCAGTTACCCTTATTCTGGGCGGAGTCGACAAAGGCAACGATTATGATTTGATCAAAGAAATGGTTGCAGAGAAAGTCAAAGCGATTGTTTGTCTGGGTATTGACAATGAAAAAATCCATGCTGCATTTGAAGGCATTGTCTCAACCATCATTGATGCGACCAGTGCAGCCGATGCAGTGAAGGCAGCTTATGGTGTTTCACAGAAAGGTGATGTGGTGCTGCTCAGTCCTGCTTGTGCAAGTTTTGATCTTTTCAAAAATTATGAAGACAGGGGAGAGCAATTCAAACAAGCTGTAAGGGAGTTATAATTAAAAAGAATGCAAGGAGAAGGATTAGATATCAAGCAATATTCATTGGGAAGCATTTCCAGCAGAACCCGCGGTGACAAAGTCATCTGGGCGATTGTGGTTTTGCTGACCATGGTGAGCCTCCTTGCCGTATACAGCAGTACGGGTACCCTTGCATACAAGTTGTCAAAAAGTACAGAGTCTTATCTTTTCAAGCAGATCATGTTCATCGCTGTAGGCGTGGCCATCATCTATTTTGCACACCTGGTCAATTACACTGTATACTCAAGGGTTGCTCAAATCCTGTTCATTGTATCAGTTCCTTTGCTCTTGTACACCCTGCTGTTTGGAACCAACCTCAATGATGCCAACAGGTGGATCAAACTTCCAATCATCAACCTTACTTTCCAAACTTCAGATCTGGCTAAGCTTGGCCTCTTCATGTACCTCAGCAGGCAATTGAGCAAGCGCCAAGATAAGATCAAGGATTTTAAAACTGGATTTCTTCCTGTCATACTGCCTGTTTTGCTGATCTGTGCTTTGATCGCACCGGCTAATCTATCCACTGCATTGCTCACCGGTGCAACAAGTCTTTTTCTGTTGTTCATTGGAAGGGCAAGTTTAAAGCACATAGGCTTGGTCATCCTTTTGGCTGCTGTTCCGATTATCATGTTGATTGGATTTGCCAAAATGTATTACAATGAAGAGACCGGCAAGGCTGATCCCATGCCTGCTGCACTGACAAAAGGCCGGGTTGAAACCTGGATCAAAAGGGTGCAAAGCTTTATGTATGCCGACAAGCAGGAAGCATCCTATCAGGTGCAACAAGCCAAAATCGCGATTGCAAAAGGCAGCTGGTTGGGCCTGGGCCCGGGCAACAGCGAAGCCAGAAACTTTTTGCCGCATCCCTATTCCGATTTTATTTATGCCATCATCATTGAAGAGTATGGTTTGCTTGGTGCAGCGGTCATGCTCATGATCTACCTGCTTTTCCTATACAGATGCATCAGGATCATGCGGAAATGCCCCTATGCATTTGGCGCATTTCTTTCCCTTGCCTTGGGCTTTACCCTGGTGATCCAGGCCCTGGCCAACATGGCGGTTAATGTGAACCTGTTTCCTGTAACAGGGGTCACTTTGCCCTTGGTCAGCATGGGAGGAAGTTCTTTCCTTTTTACATGCCTGTCAATTGGCATCATTTTGAGTGTGGCCAGAAACGTTGAGAAATTGGAGGGAACTGGATCTCCCCAAACACAGAAGGAGGGTGAATCAAAATGAAACTGAATAAAATCATCATAGCAGGAGGAGGAACCGGAGGGCATATATTCCCTGCCATTGCTGTGGCCAATGCCTTGCGCAGGATTGATTCCTCCATTGAGGTATTGTTCATCGGTGCCAAGGGAAAAATGGAAATGGAGAAAGTACCTCAAGCGGGTTACCGTATTGAAGGACTTGATATTGCTGGATTCAACAGGGCCTCTTTGTTAAAGAACTGGAGCCTTCCTTTTAAATTGATCAAGAGTTTTTACCAGGTAAGGAAAATCTTCCAATCCTTTGAACCTGATGCAGTGTTTGGTGTGGGAGGGTATTCGAGTTTCCCTGTACTGAAATATGCGCAGGGCAAGGGAATACCCAGTTTCTTGCATGAAGCGAATTCCTTCGCCGGAAAATCAAACATCATGCTGGGTAAGAAAGCATCACTGGTCATGGTGGCAACGGCTGGCATGGAAAAGTTCTTTCCTGCTGAAAAATTGGTTAGGACTGGAAATCCCGTAAGAAGGGAAATTTCAGAGAGTACTGTTTTGCGTGAAGAAGCGATGGAGTTTTTTGGTATCAAAGAAGGAAGGCCAACTGTGCTTGTGATGGGTGGCAGCCTTGGAGCAAGAAGCATCAACAACGCTATCGCCAAACAAATCAATAGATTTTTTCAATCCGGTGTTCAGTTGATTTGGCAGACAGGAAAAGGCAACCTGGAACTGGTCTCTGCTGAAATCAGGAACAGAAAGGATGTATGTGTAACGGAGTTCATTACCAAGATGAACTATGCGTATGCAGCTGCTGATGTAGTGGTGTCCAGGGCCGGTGCCATTGCATTGGCAGAGATCTGTGCATGCGGAAAGCCATCTGTACTTGTGCCTTATCCCCATGCGGCAGAAGATCATCAGACGGTCAATGCCTCCATCCTGGTCAACAACGGTGCAGCTTTGATGGTGCCTGATCATACTGCTGATCAGGATCTTGTTGATGCTTTGCTGGAACTTGTTGCAGACAAGGAGAAATGTGAGCGATTCGGAAATGCAGCATCAACACTTTATGTAAAAAATGCTGATATGATCATTGCTGAACATATCATCCAAATATTGGAAAAAAGAAATGGTTGAGTTGATTGACATATCAGATATCCGCAAGGCCTATTTCATCGGAATTGGAGGCATTGGTATGAGCGCCATTGCAAGGTTTTTTCATGGCCGTGGCGTACATGTGTCCGGTTATGATAAAACAGCAACAGCACTTACAAATGCCCTCTCTGCGGAAGGCATAGAAGTGCATTATACTGATGATGCATCAGCTTGTCCTGCAGATGCTGATGTCGTTGTATATACACCTGCCATCCCCAAAGACAATAAAATCATTGCCCACTGCAGAGACCATCACATGAACCTGTTGAAGCGCAGTGATATCTTACAGGTTATTTCCAAAGGCACATTCAATATTTGTATTGCAGGAACCCATGGCAAAACAACCACCAGCACAATGGTGGCCCATATCCTCCGAGATACAGGATTCGGATGCAATGCTTTCTTGGGAGGTATATCTACCAATTACCATACCAATTTTTGGAGTGATCCCAATCCTGTTTGTGTAATAGAAGCAGATGAGTACGACAGGAGTTTCCTGAAATTGTTTCCGAATATTATTTCTGTTTCCTCTATGGATGCAGATCACTTGGATATCTATGGAACCGCATCAGCAATGGAGGATGCATTCATTCAATTTGCAGGAAATCTCAAAGAGAACGGATTGCTGCTCACCCGAAAAGGATTGAAACGTGAAGATGAGTTCAAATCTTCAGGGCACCTTACTTATGCTGTTGAAGATACTGCTGCTGATATCCATGCTTTTTCATTGCATATCGATAATGGTTCTTATGCTTATGGTGTGAAGGGTAAGGATTGGGAATTGCAAGACCTTCGGTTAAACATGGGTGGTATGCACAATGTGGAAAATAGCCTTGTGGCCATCGCCATTGCCAAGCACCTGGGAATTGATGATGGAAAAATCAAATCAGCAGTAGCCTCATTTGCAGGAGTCAAAAGAAGGTTTGAATACATTGTGAGGACTTCTTCACTTGTTTATATTGATGACTATGCGCATCATCCTGAAGAGCTGAGGGCTTTGATTACAGGGGCAAAGGCCATGTATCCCTCCAAAAAATGTACCATTGTTTTTCAGCCACATCTTTTTACCCGCACCAGAGACTTGGCCGATGGTTTTGCTGCAAGTCTTGATCTTGCTGATGAAATTGTCTTGTTACCCATTTATCCTGCAAGAGAACTTCCCATTGAGGGTGTAAGCAGTGAAATGATCATGCAGCGGATGAAGGGAAAAGTTGTGTTGAAAAATAAAAATGAATTAGAAGCCCTGATGCTTGATTTGCAACCTGAACTGCTGTTGACAGCCGGGGCAGGTGATATTGATACCATGATTGAACCACTCAAAAACACCATGATCAACAGATGAAAATCAAGATGAACATAGTGTATAAAGTTTTGACCATTCTCATGTGGACTTCTATCAGTGCAGGTTTGATGGTATTGCTCGTGAGTGCAGTCAGGAAGGAACGCACGATGGTTTGCAAAGCAGTAGAGGTTGCTTTTACCGACAAGAAACCATTCAGGATGCTGGATGAATCGGAAATTATTTCCACGCTTTGGCCAGATGAGAAGAAAGCATTTCCACTGGGGAAAAAACTGGTGACTGTTAATCTATATGCCTTGGAGCGCCAGCTGGAAAAAAATCCCTGGATTTTCTCTGCTGACCTGTATTTTGACCAGCATCATGTATTGCACGTCAACGTGCAACAGAGAACCCCCGTTGCAAGGTTGTTTACACCTGAAGGCAGTTCAGTGTACATGGATGAAAACTTTACATTGCTTCCAGTGAAGATGAATGATGCAGTATCACTTCCTGTGTTCAGCAATTTTTACATCAGTCCTGCAGGAGCAAATGCTCAAGACAGTTCGGTGATGAAACGCATCACTGGTCTGGCCCAGTTCATCCTTGCTGATCCTTTTTGGATGGCGCAGATTGAGCAAGTCAACATCAATGCTGATCACAGTTTCGAACTGGTTACCCAGGTGGGAGACCAGGCCATCCGGTTGGGCAACCGCAGCGATTGGGCTGCCATGCTTGATAAGCTCAAAATGGTTTACCGCCGCATCAGCAATGAGAATGGATGGACCAAGTATTCCACCATTGATCTTCAATTCAAGGATCAGGTGGTTTGCATAAAAGGAAATGGACTGTACCAAGTTCATGATAGCACAGCCCAAATGGATTCTCTCAATGCTGTTTCAATCACAGACACCACAATCAACATAAAAAATAACGTACAGACTATAACCCCAGTAAAAAGTAAGCTATGACAAATGAACAACCCATTATTGTAGGCCTTGACATTGGTACCACCAAAATCGCCGCAATTGCAGGCAGAAAAAATGAATTCGGGAAATTAGAAATCCTGGGTTTTGGATTGGCCAACAGCAATGGCGTGCAACATGGTATGGTCCTGAACATCGATCAAACCATCAAGGCCATTGAGACTGCCTTAAAGAACTGTTATGAATCCAATCCTGGATTGGAGATCAACGAAGTTTACGTTGGTATTGCCGGCCATCATATCAAGAGTCTTCAAACCCGGGGAGACATTGTGAGGCATTCAACAGATGATGAGATCAAACAATTGGAGATCGATCAGCTTATTGCTGACCAATATAAAACCTATATCCCTGCTGGTGATCAGATCATTGATGTCATCCCCCAGGAATACACGGTTGATAATATTCCCAATATCGTAGACCCGATCGGATACACTGGGGTAAAGGTCGGCGCGAATTTCCATATCATTACTGGTGACCGCAATGCCATCCGCAACATCAATAGAAGTGTTGAAAAGGCAGGATTGAAAGTAAAGGATCTGATGCTCCAGCCACTGGCTTCATCTGCGGCAGTCATGAGTGAGCAGGACGTTGAAGCGGGTATTGCCATCCTGGACATTGGTGGTGGAACCACGGATCTTGCCGTTTTTTATGAAGGCATTCTCAAGCATACTGCTGTGATTCCTTTTGGTGGCGAAAACATTACCAATGACATCAAAATGGGATTGGGTGTATTGAAAACCCAAGCTGAGCTCATGAAAGTGCAGTATGGCAGTGCGCTATCTGAAGCAGCACAAAACAATGCCTTTATCAAAATACCCGGATTGAGAGGCCTTCCATCCCGCGAGATCAGTGTTAAAAATCTTGCGTCCATTATTCAGGCGCGGATGAGTGAAATACTTGCATTTGTTACGTTTCACCTCAAGCAGGTTGGGATGGACAACAAAATGATGAATGGTGGTATTGTATTGACTGGTGGTGGATCACAACTCAAACACCTGATACAGCTCACTGAATATGCAACAGGATTGAATGCGCGCATTGGTTATCCAAATGAACACCTTGCATCCAACCATATTTCAGAATTGGAGAAGCCCATGTATTCAACCTGTATAGGACTCATTTTGAAAGGCTATAGCGTATATGAGAACAACCAGAACAGGTTGTATCCAGAGCAACGCCGCACCCAGTTGAGGCCTCCTGTGCAAGTGGAAGAACAAGTGGCTCCTGAAATGGTGATCAAGGCGATTCCAGTTAAAGAGAGAAAAACCCTGAAAGGATTCATGGACAGCATCAAGGGCGGTCTGATTGATCTCTTCAAGGAAGATGGAGACAGCGCACTTTGACGAATCTTTCAACAACCCAAATTAGATCCAATATAACATAACCCATAACCATTAAATTCTAACAAAATGATTCAATTCGATTTACCCAATGAGCAGTCATCTATCATAAAAGTAATTGGTGTTGGTGGTGGCGGTAGCAATGCCGTAAACTATATGCACAGCCTTGGTATTGATGGCGTGGATTTCATTGTCTGCAACACTGATGCACAGGCATTGGCATTGAGTAAGGTTCCCAATAAAATCCAATTGGGCCCATCGCTCACGCAGGGATTGGGTGCTGGCGCAAATCCTGAAATCGGAAGGCAGGCAACCGAGGAAAGTTTAGACGAGATCCGCCGTATTTTGGAAGTGAACACCAAGATGGCTTTTGTAACGGCAGGCATGGGTGGTGGAACAGGAACGGGTGGAGCTCCTATCATCTCTAAGATCTGTAAAGACATGGGTATTCTTACCGTTGGCATCATCACCACTCCTTTTTCCTATGAAGGAAAGAAAAGGGCGCTGCATGCTGATAGCGGGATACAGCAAATGAAGTCTCAGGTTGATACCTTGTTGGTCATCAGCAATGATAAATTAAGGCATCAGTTCGGAAACCTGACCATGAGTGCTGCATTGTCTACAGCAGATAATGTGTTGGCTACTGCT
>CAITQQ010000347.1 GCA_903894575.1 uncultured bacterium | reverse complement strand
ATTTTTGGACCGGAGCATGGGTTCAGGGGTACTGCTGATGCCGGTGAAAAGGTTGGCAATTATGTGGATGAGAAAACAGGCATCACGGTGGTTTCGCTTTATGGCCCCAAGCGTGGTCCTTCAAAAGAGGATCTTGAAAACATTGACCTGTTGCTGTTTGATATCCAGGATGTAGGTGTTCGTTTCTACACGTTTATTTCATCCCTGGAGGCCTACATGGAAGCAGCATTTATCAACCAGAAGCCTCTTATTGTACTCGATCGTCCCAATCCAAATATCCATTATGTGGACGGACCTGTATTGGACACTGCTTTTCGTTCATTTATTGGCATGCAACCAGTGCCTGTTGTTTATGGCATGACGATAGGCGAATATGCGAAAATGCTTGTCGGTGAAAAATGGTTAAAACCCTCTGCCATCAAGGCCTATGGCCAAATGAAAGGGGAGGGAAAAGAACCCATTACAATTATACCCTGCAAAAATTATTCAAGGGCAAGTGTTTATGATCTTCCCATCAAACCATCGCCCAATCTCCCCAATCTATCCTCGATTTATTGGTATCCTTCGACCTGTTTTTTTGAAGGGACAGTATTGAGCGAGGGTCGTGGTACCATTGCTCCCTTTCAGATTTTTGGTCATCCTACTTTGCCTGCAAGCATGTTTGCATTTACCCCCAAAGCCATGCCCGGCGCCAATGCCCCCAAGTTAAAGGATCAACTTTGTTATGGTTGGAATGTTTCTGGTGATGCATCATCTATCAGGGCAACACTCAATGATCAGTTGAATCTATCTTACCTCATCGAAGCCTACAGATTGTTTCCAGAGAAGGAAAAGTTTTTTATCCTTCCAAAATCAGGAGATGCCCGTGCCTCTTTCTTCAACAAACTTGCAGGGAATGCAACACTGATGGATCAGCTCAAGTCGGGAATGCCCGAAAATGAAATCAGAAAGACCTGGGAGCCAGGGCTGAAAGCATTCAGGAAGATCAGGGCGAAGTATTTGATATACAAGTGAACAGCCAGGGACGAGGGACAATTGATTACATTTGCCAAATGAAAAAGCTGCAGGATTTCAGGATTGTTTTCATGGGTACGCCTGCCTTTGCAGTTGCCATATTGGAAAAATTGGTGAAGGAAGGTTGCAATGTTGTGGCAGTGATCACTGCACCAGATAAGCCAGCTGGCAGAGGCATGCAGATGTCAGAAAGTGCTGTCAAGAAATTTGCCGTAGAACATGGTCTGCACCTGTTGCAGCCTGTGAAGTTGAAGGATCCGGAATTCATTTCCGCATTAACTGATTTGAAGGCCGATGTGCAAGTAGTTGTTGCCTTCAGGATGCTGCCTGAAATTGTCTGGAACATGCCGCCACTGGGTACCATCAACCTGCACGCTTCTCTCCTGCCCAAATACCGTGGTGCCGCCCCCATCAACTGGGCCATCATCAATGGAGAAAAGGAAACAGGGCTTACAACCTTTAGGCTGCAGCACGCCATTGATACAGGAGATGTGTTGATGCAACAAACCATACAGATCCGTGATGACGAAACTGCCGGCGAATTGCATGATGAGATGATGTTATTGGGTGCTGAGCTTGTTTATACAACACTGGATCAATATTGCACCGGTGTGTTGGCTCCAAAACCACAAGCCGCAATCGCAGTTGCAGAGGAATTGCCATCGGCCCCCAAGATCCATACCGACACCTGCAAGATTGACTGGAACAAAACGGCACAGCAGGTCTATGACCTCGTCCGTGGATTGTCGCCATATCCCGGATGTTTCAGTTTCCTTGATGGAAAGATGATGAAAGTCTTCAAAGTCTCCTTCGAAACAGTTTCAACGGGGGCTCTTCCTGGTGAGTACCATACAGACGGAAAGTCATTCCTCCGGTTTGCTGCAGCCGATGGATGGGTGTCCATAGCGGAATTGCAACTTGAAGGAAAGAAGCGGATGGACATTGCCTCCTTTCTAAGAGGCCACCGATTCAGTAATTGATGTTTTTTTTCGCCTCAGGTAAAATCCCAACCAAATGCCGCACAATGCCCATCCTGCAACGGAATCCAACAAATCTGCATAGATTCCCGGGCTTTCATACCAAACAAAATTGGCATACGGGAAATATAAAAAGGAGATGAATCCAACGGCTATGGATATTGACATGATCGCACTGAAACTGTCAAAATTCCCTTTCAAAAGGATCCAGCACAGCAACCAAATCATGATGATATCGGTCAATAATCCCCTGATCAGGTTCATGCCCATGTCGGTGTTCATCTTTTCTTTATAGTCGATAATTGCCCAAGGCTTTCCACCTGACGCTTCCATCAGCTTTTGTTTTTCTTCATTGCTGGCGTTATCAGGAGTATTGGGAAGAAAATATTTTCCTTCTTTCAGGTGCGTTGAAAGAAAGGCCATGATGCTGTCCTGCTGTGGTGTATATTGGCTGGCTGGTCGATGCAGGTCCAGTGCAGCATTGGAAAGGAACTGCCAGAAAAAAATGATGATGCCTCCAACAATGGAAGCGATGAGAGACTTTTTCATGGTGGTTGTTTTAATAAATTTAAGCAATTTGCAATGAATTGAACCACATGAAGCCAATCATAGAGCGTTTTATGCGCTATGTCACAATAGATACACAAAGCGATCCAGAAAGCAATTCCTTTCCATCCACTGAAAAGCAGAAAGATTTGTCATCCTTGCTGGCAGAGGAGCTGCTACAGATGGGGATTGCCGATGCGCACATGGATGAGTGGGGGTATGTGTACGCCACCATTCCATCCAATACGGACAAGCACGTTCCTGTGATTTGTTTTTGCTCGCATGTAGATACCGCACCTGATTGCAGTGGCAGCAATGTTAAACCAATATTACACCAACAATATGCGGGGCAGGATATCGTACTGCCCGATGATCCAACCCAGGTCATCACCACCAAAGAACATCCTTATCTGCTTCAAAAGATAGGCGATGACATCATTACAGCCAGCGGTCTAACACTGCTTGGCGCGGATGACAAGGCAGGAGTTGCCGTTATCATGGAATTTGTTCGTCGTTTGGTCAATGATCCATCCATCCATCATGGCAAGCTGAAAATATTGTTTACGCCTGATGAAGAAGTGGGTAGGGGTGTAGAGCATGTAGACATGCAAAAGCTTGGTGCTGACTTCGGGTATACCCTGGATGGCAGCGAATTGGGTTCTTTGGAATTTGAGACTTTTTCTGCTGATGGTGTTGAAGTTGTTATCAACGGCATCATCGCCCATCCCGGCAGTGCAAAGGGCAAGATGGTGAACGCCATCAAGATTGCCGCTGAATTTGTGTCTGCATTGCCCAAGGATACCATGGCGCCAGAGGTTACAGAGGGAAGGCAGGGCTTTTTTCATCCAACCGATATCAGGGGTGGGGCAGAATCCGCTTCAGTAAAGTTCATCATCCGGGATTTTGAAACGGCCAAGCTCGCTGAACATGAGGCCTTGTTGGAAGAGATCCTCAAGCATGTGATTTCCCAATATCCCGGAGCCACTTATCAGTATCTCGTGAAGGAACAGTACCGCAACATGAGGGAGATTCTTGATCAGCATCCGGATGTTGTCAGGCATGCTGCCGATGCCATCGGGGAATGTGGATTGAAGCCTTTGTCTGAACCTGTGCGTGGAGGTACCGATGGATCAAGGCTTTCTTTCATGGGGCTTCCCTGTCCCAATATTTTTACCGGTGAAATGGCGCTGCATTCGAAGCATGAGTTTGTGAGTGTGCAAGACATGGAGAAAGCCGTTGACGTGCTGGTAAAGCTCGTAGAGCGTTGGGAACTTTCTTCGGGCCAGACAACTTTACCAACTTCTTAATAAATAAAGTTGCATCTTCATAACGCCATCTGGCATTGTGATTTTCAATAATTTTGTTCAAACAGTATTTATGTCAATCAACTTTCTTCAGATCACTACAGGAGCTCCGGTTGATCCTGCCGCCACGGCAAAAGCATCAAGCCCCATGCATCTCTGGGATGTTTTGCAATCTGGCGGTGCGATCATGATTCCATTGGCATTGCTCTTCGTGCTTGCTCTATTCTTTTTCTTCGAAAGGTATATTGCCATCAGAAAAGCCGGAAAGATTGATGAAAATTTCATGCGCATCATCCGTGACCATATCGTCAATGGAAATATTGCTGCAGCAAGGGCCATGACAAAAAACACCAACAATCCTGTTGCACGTATCATTGACAAAGGAATACAGCGCATTGGAAAGCCCATTGATGCCATTGAAAGGAGCATGGAAAGCATCGCCAGGCTTGAAATGTATAACCTGGAGCGAAATCTCAGCGTATTGGGTGTGATTTCCAGGACGGCCCCCATCTTTGGATTTGTGGGAACCCTGGCGGGTTTGATGCAATTGTTTTTTGACATCAATACCACTGGCGAGTTTGTGTTGAATACTATTGCAGGAGGATTGTATGTCAAGTTGGTTACTTCAATTTCTGGTTTGATCATTGGATTGATTTCTTTTTTGGGTTTCAGTTTTCTGCATACCCAGATTGATAAAACAGCCAACAGAATGGAAGTGGCAGCTGCCGATTTTCTTGATATCCTCCAGGAGCCAACAAAATAATTCAAGCGGTCATGCAAATCAGAAAAACATACAGAGGCGAAGCAGAGGTTTTTACAGAAGCTTTGAATGATATCCTGTTCATTCTGCTGATGTTCTTTTTGATTGTGGCAACCCTGGCCAACCCCAATGTGATCAAACTTTCCCAGCCCAAATCACAGGGCGATACCAAGGCCAAGCAAACAGTTGTGGTGTCCATAGATGCCAACAAACAGTTCTATGTAGGAACTACGCCAGTAAGTTTGGATTCTTTGAAATCCGCTTTATTGCCCATCATTTCAAAGGAAAAGACGGAACTGCCAACCATCGTCATCAATGCTGACAAGACGGTTGAAATTGACCTTGTAGTGGGTGTAATGCGCGTTGCAAAAGAGTTAGGGGCAAAGACTGTTCTCTCTACAGAAAAGCAATAAGTCAAAGCGAAGCACCAGTTCTTCTTCCAAAAACCATTCTTTCTTTTTCCTGAAAATCTTTCTTTACTGAAATGTTTTCAAATCCGTTTTCCTCCAGCAGTGCTGCTACGTCTTGCGCGTACAATTCATGGGTTTCAAAAAACAGCATTCCACCCCTTAGCAAATGGTGATCAGAAAATGCAATGATTGCCTTGTAGAACTGCAGTGGATCATTGTCGGTAACAAAAAGTGCTGCATGGGGTTCATGGTCCAGCACACGATCATCCATTTCCGATTGATCTTCCACAGGAATATACGGGGGGTTGCTGATGATAATATCAAAAGCAGGGAGGTGATCACTTTTTGCTTCTTTCAGGATATCAGATTCTATAAAATGAATATCTGTATTTAACAGTACGGCATTTGTTTTGGCAATGGCAAGTGCGCCATTGCTTTTGTCTAAAGCCCAAACATCCCAATCGGGAAAGTATTTTTTTAAAGCGATGGCAATGCATCCACTGCCTGTTCCAATGTCAATCACTTTAAACCGATAGTCTCCATCAGTGGGAATGTCAGCATACATTTTTTTAACTTCCATCACCAACTCTTCTGTTTCAGGCCTTGGAATCAACACATGTTCATCTACCTGAAAGCGCATGTCACAGAACCAGGTATGCCCGAGTACATATTGTGTAGGCCTCCCATGCAAAAGTTCTTCCTTGCAATGGGAATACCTTTCCAACTGCGGTTCGCTGAGCAATGCATCATGGTGGATGATCCTTCGAGACCTGTCCCATCCGGTAATGTCTTCCATGATAAGGTCGGCAATATTCGAGGCCTCCCTGTTTTCATAAAGGGGCTGAATGGATTGCTGCAATTGGTGATATGCTTCTTTGATCCGCACGTTCCAAAAGTAAAACAATTACCTTTGCTGATGCAATCCTTTGCGGGCCTATCAGCTGAAAACTGATAAATCCTATTTTTCGGATGGCAGATGTCACCCCATAAACAGTGCAATGGAACTTGATCCCAATTATTACCAGACCATAGAACAGCATGCTTCAGCAGAATTTTCTGACAGAGGGAGCAAGTTTGTAGGCCTGGCTTATCCGGTTTCATCGATTGAGGAGTTTAAGGCCATCTTGAATGATGTTAAAAAAAATCACCCCAAAGCCTCTCACCACTGTTTCGCTTATAGGATGGGTGCTGAGGGCATGACCTATCGTGTAACCGATGCCGGAGAACCTTCAGGAACTGCTGGAAGGCCTATTCTGGGACAGATTGACAGCAAAGGACTGACCAATACCTGTGTGATTGTGGTGCGGTATTTTGGAGGAACCTTGCTGGGTGTTCCGGGGTTGATCAACGCATACAAGAGTGCCGCGTCCATGGCATTGCAGTTGACTCCGCTCATCAGAAAGTCTGTTGAAATTCCCTATGAAATACAATTTGATTATACCGTGACCAATGAAGTGCTAAAAGCTTTGCGGAGATTCAATTGCAGCATACTCCGGCAGGAGATGCAGCTGTTTTGTTTGTATGATGTTGGGGTGCCTAAAATTCACGAGAACGAATGCAAAAGGATGTTGGAAGATGTGCGCGGCTTGGTATTAAAAAAGAAAAGCGATTCATTGTGATGAATCGCTTCCTGTATTTTCTTTCTAGGCTTATTTTGTTGTGTTCATTTCTTCGTCAACCAAAACCCTTCCACAGTTTTCACAAACAATGATTTTTTTGTGCTGTCGAATCTCGCTCTGGCGTTGAGGGGGAATGGCATTGAAGCAACCGCCACAGGCATCACGAACAACAGGAACCACTGCAAGACCATTGCGGAAATTTTTCCTGATCCTGTCAAATGAAGTAAGGAGGCGAGGATCTACAGCAGCACGGGCCTTTTCAGAAACAGCCCTGCATTCTTTTTCCTCTTTCTCTGTCTCAGCAATGATCTTGTCAAGTTCACCCTTTTTAACTTTAAGGTTTCCTTCTTTTGTTGCTATGTTCTTTTTGGCGGCATCAAGGATTCTGGCTTTGTCAGCAATTTCCTCGTTTGCATCCTTGATATGACGCTCAGCAAGTTTCATGTCGAGGGTCTGGTTCTCGATTTCCTTGTTGATGGCTTCGTATTCGCGGTTGTTTTTTACATTGTCACTTTGCTTCTCATATTTTTTGAGAAGTTCTTGAGATGTAGCAATCAACTCCTTTTTTTGCTCGATGAACTCATTGATGCCATTGATCTCTTCTTCAATTCTTGTTTCCCTGGCATGCAATCCCTGGATTTCATCTTCAAGATCACGCACTTCAATGGGAAGTTCACCTTTCAGGATCGCAATCTCATCCAGTTTGCTTTCAACTTTTTGAAGATTGAGCAGGGAAGCGAGCTTTTCTTCTACTGAATATTCTTTTACAGTTGCCATAATGAGTTATAAAAAATAGTTGACAGGATTGGTATATCTACCGGTTTTTAGGACGGCAAAGGTAGGGAATTTTTCTTTTATCACCCTTTCCAGAAGATCTGATGTGTATTGTTCGCTTTCAAAATGTCCAATATCTGCCAAAAGCATCCTTCCAGCGGGAAGGAAAAAATCATGGTAGCCCAGGTCTCCTGTGAAATACAGATCGGCTTTCATTGCTAATGCATTGTAAATCAAAGATTTGCCAGATCCTCCGCAGAGGGCAACGGTTTTGATGGGCTTTCCTGTCAAAGGGCTATGCCTGATGGCGCCTGTTTTAAAGATGGATTTGAGCATGGACAAAACCTCTTTTTCATCAACCGCATCGGGGAGTGAGCCAATGGCGCCTCCACCCAGTTCCTGGAAATGATTTTCCAAAGGCAGAATATGGTATGCCACCGTTTCGTAAGGATGCGCAGCTTTTAGTGCCATCATTACCTGGTTTTGCAGGTGTACCGGAAAAATAAATTCAAGCTTTTGTTCTTGTTCAAGGTGCCTCAGGCCTTTTTCTCCGATAAAAGGGTTAGCTCCTTCCAATGCTTTGAAAGTACCCTCTCCCAGACTGCTGAAACTGCATTCATTGTATAGCCCTATTGCGCCTGCTCCGGCTTCAAAAATGGCATTTTTTACCCCTTCTGCATGGGCTGAAGGTACATAGGTATTCAGTTGAAGGTGTGTGCCAGCCTTTGGGGCGAGCACCTGCAGGTTTTTTAGTCCCAATCTGGAGGCAATTTCTCCATTCACACCCCAAATCACATTGTCGAGATTGGTATGTATACCATAGACAGCGATTTCGTGGTGGATGCAGCGCAAGAGCATACTGGTTACTGGATCCTTGGCGTCAATTTTTTTGAGTCCCTTGAAGATGGGGGGATGGTGCACAACGATCAGATTGAACCCGTTTTCAATGGCTTCATCAACTACTTCTGCTGTAAGGTCAAGGGCAACGATAGCCCCAAGTGCCTCAGCATTGGAATTCCCGCAGACCAATCCACAATTGTCATATTCTTCTTGTAAATGAAGGGGGGCGAGTGTTTCTAAAAAGTTAATTATGTCAGCAATACGGAGCATTTATTTCCATTTGTTCAGGAATTGAAATTACTTTACTTTCTGAACAGCAAACCATTGAAATATAGATTTTTATACTTTTTGGCGATTTTTCTTTCCGGCCCTGCTTTCTCTCAAAAAATTGTCCACGATTGGGAGAATTATGTGGTTTCCTTGAATGGCAAGCCCGTTTCCATCAATGTAGACCTTGGATTGGCCTCGATTGCACCAGTGAAGGAAGATTCATTTGTGATCATTCTCAGGGTAAAAATGAACCAATTGGATGCAAAGGGAATGCCAACTGACGCAGAAGCTGAAGTTTTGTTGAAGATGGAAGACGAATTGGTGGCCTTGCTTGCCAGGCAATCCGGGGCCACCTTGGCAGGGCGTTTTACCCAGCGCGGCATTCGGGAATTTTATTTTTACGCTCCCGATACCCTTGGGTTTCGAAAGGGCGTAAACCAATCCATGCAACCTTTTTCGGATCATGAATGGCTGAGCCAGGCCAAAAAAGACCCCAAATGGGAGAATTATTTCAGTGTATTGTACCCCGGGAAGCTGGACAAGTTCAGGATAGAAAGCCGGAGAAACCTCGCAGAACTGACCAGGGCTGGTCTGATAAGGCAGGGCCTGGTAATGGTGGAGTACTTTTTTGAATTTCAGGAGCTTGAGTCGATGAAAAAATTTCTTTCATCACCAGCAATGACTGGTTTTGAAATCATTTCACTGCCCAGCAAGCCTGAGGGAGACAGAAAAACATACGCATTGATCTTGCGAAAGAAAGTTGAGCCAGACTATCCCTGGATTGAAAGCCATTTGGTGCCCTTGTACAACGCAGCAGCCAAAAATAACGGTGTTTTTCTGGGATGGCAAAGGGTACTCAAATAATTCAATTTCAGTTGATTCTAATCAAACCAGCATACAATATAGTTGCAGGATAAACGTTTTGTAGGTTTAAAATAAACTGCCAAGAAATATGAAAGTTCACAATAAGTCCTTGATAACATTGTCTCTTGCCTTAATTCTGCTAACATTTGCATCTTGTGAGAAGGTAAAACAACAGGTACAGGAAACTGTGGCTGAGGATTTGATCGTTACCATCATGACAAGTGGAAGATGGGTGGTAGATGTCTTCACTGTGGCTGCTGTTGACGTGAAACAGGAGTTCAGCGGATATGAATTCCAGTTCCTCAAAGATGGTTCTGTAGAAGCCATCAAATCAACAACCACGGTGAAGGGAACTTGGAAGAGTGACAAGACCGCACTAACTATACAGGCCAGTTTCCCTCCGGGGAATAGCAGCCTGCAAAGACTGAATTACACCTGGTATATTACAAAATCTGGCACCACGTTTGTAGAGGCCAGGAGTGAGCAGAATGGGGCGATTTCATCAATGAAGCTTGTGAAAAAATAAAACTTAAATATGGGTGTAACCTTGTAAAGGAGCATCAGATATTTTTCAATAAAAATTCATTTGAACCAGTCAAAAAATAATATTTTTTTTTACAGTCAAGCCGGGGTCCGACTTGCTTCGTTCATTGTTATTTTTATGCTCTTTTTTTTGAGTGAAGCGAAGGCTCAACTCTCAGCCTCTTTCTCATACAGCATGCAAAGTTCCTGCCTCAAACCAGGCGAAGGGGTAATAGTAAAATTTACAAATGAAACTACTGGCGGTAATTACGTCAGTGACTGGAATTTTGGAGATGGAGCAGGATCCAAAGCATCCAATCCAATAAAAGTATACACTGATCCTGGTGTTTATTATGTAAACCTTACAACAAAGAATGCCGCAAATGATGTATCCTCATTCACGAAACAAATCATTATTTATCCAAGCCCCACCATTGTATTTTCAACAGACATCAACAAAGGTTGTAGTCCATTAAAAGTCAATCTTACGGACAAATCTCTTCCAAGTGAAATAAAGGATCCTGCCACCGGGAAAACATACTTTGATAAAATTGCCAGTTGGGCTTGGGATTTTGGTGATGGAAATAAAGCCAGTACTACTGTACCAACTGTTGGCCATACCTATACCTTGCCTGGGAATAGAAAAGTTACATTGACATTGGGTACTGAAAATGGGTGTAAGGTTTCGAGTGAATCAGCAGGAGATTTTATTCAAGTAATCGATAATGCTATTGCAGACTTTTATATTCCCGCAGCCAATTCATGTAAGTTTCCATTAACGGTACAAGCCTCCAATTTTTCTGCTACAGGGCTAGCGTATAAATGGGATGTAACGGGGACAGGTGATGCCGTGATTTCCAACAGCACTGACTTTTCTCCATTCATAACTTTTCTTCAATCAGGCAGTTACAGGATTACACTGACGGTCACCAATCAGACTGGTTGCGCTGATGTACTGAACTATGATTATGTACTTCCTCCAAGCCAGATCGTCAATATATTCTCCGCACCTGATTCTGCTTGTGATAAATCTACTGTAAATTTTATCAACCAGTCCAACCCTGAGCCCATTTCCCAGTCCTGGTATATCAATGGTGTTAAACAAGCGTCTACCAAAGACTTGAGTTACCAATTTCCTACAACTGGATCGTACTTGGTTAAACTCGAATCCCAGTTTGGCACTTGTAACACTTCATTTGAGAAAAGCATCAGGATCGACCCTTTGCCTATTGCTGATTTTATTGAAGACCAGGTGGCCAGTTGTGATTTCCCCCTTGATGTTAAATTCAACAACAAGTCAACAGGGAACATAACAAAGCTCTTGTGGAATTTCGGCGATGGGGCAACGCAAACAGAACTGCTCCCATTCAGTGATACCGTAAAGCACAAGTATATTGGTGCTGGTATATTTGGTGTCTCCCTTACGGCAGTCACTGACAGGGGCTGTTCATTTAGCAAGATTAAAAATAGCCTCATATCAATACAGCCGCCAGTTATTCTTAAGTCAAACCTGCCGGATAGTGGATGTGCACCACTTACTGTTCGACCTAGCGTAAAGTTCAATATCGATGCTTTGATTACTACCTGGAAGTGGTCTGTGAAAGACGCAAAAGGAAGAATATTATTTTCATCTGGTTTAAAAGATCCCGGCAACATTGTATTGACAGATACTGGTAAGTTTGATATATCGGTGACAATTGTCAGTTCTTCAGGCTGTGATAAAACCTATACTTGGCCGGTAAAAGTGGGCAACTTGCCGGCAAATTTTGATTTTTCTGCTACACCGGTGGATACTTGTGCAAGCACCCTTTTTCAATTCAAGTACCTTGGTCCAGCTGTTACAGGTTTTAAGTGGAAGTTTTCCAACGGAGACTCTGTTGAACAAAGGGATTTCTCAAAAAAATTCAAGAAGATTGAGCAGCTTGATGTAAAACTAACTGTATATCAAAATGGTTGTGCCAGAACCCTCGAAAAGCCCAAGTATGTTAATGTACGTGGGGTAGTAGCCTTGTTTTCAGTCTTGACTGATTGTAAGAACCCATTGGATAAAGTGGTAAGTGATGGTTCATTGGGACAGGTTGATCTTTGGGAATGGCAGTTTGGTGATGGGAATACCCGTAATTACACTGTCAAAAAAGATACACTCCAGCATCGTTACGCAACATCAGGACCCTATACAGTGACTTTGAAAGTTTCAGGTGCCGGCTGTACCTACATTGATTCTACAGTAGTATTTGCGACAAATGAAAACGGGATCAATTTTGAATCGTTGCGCAAACCCATTTGCATAGCGGATACTTTTCTTCTGTTGAACTCCCTTCCAGAAAATGCCAAGATGATCAGGTCATATGATTGGGATTATGGTTGTGGATTTACCGGGCAAACTTCTACCGCCAGTCCGAAAGTCAACATCGCAGATCTCTGCAAGTATCCGGACAATGCCAAGCGGGGCTTGTACACCATGCAGCTGAGGGTCGTCGATCAAAATGGATGTATTTACAACAGTCCAAGGAAAGATATCTTGGTGGCAGGGCCTGTTGCTAATTATGTGAGTCTTTCCGCTACTTCAGGTTGTGAAAACTTGCCTGTATCGTTTCAAGATAGATCAAGTGGCGATGGGGTCAATAAATTGACCTCAAGATTGTGGGATTTTGGTGATGGAACACCGATTGAAAATATCTTGTCTGGACCGGTTCAACATATATTCGCCAAGCCCGGCAGTTACAACGTTAAATTAACCATAGCCGATAGTTTGGGTTGTAGTGCTTTTGCCATAAAAACGGTGGTGAAAGTCACACAATCTGGGGTTGATTTTTATTCATTACAAACGGCAAGCTGTCTCAACAAAATAGTACAGTTCCAAGTAGTTTCTCCAACCAAGTATGTGAGTTTCAAATGGGATCTTGGTGACGGGAAAGCCTCATTTATTCCCAACCCAAGGGTGTCTTATACCCAAACGGGCAGAAAAGACATCAGCCTGACTGTTATTGATGGATTCGGATGTGAGTCAACAACAAAAAAGGCCCAATTGGTTGCAATTGATATGCCATCTGCTGATATCAGTGTTTTGGAAGACTCTTCAAGTTGCCCTCCGTTTCCTGCTCAATTTATGTTTGTAGGCAAATTTGCAGAAACCTATGAGTGGGATTTTGGAGATGGCTCAAGTTCGTCTAATCCAAGTCCCGTGCATGTATACACAAAGCCGGGTACTTATTCAGCAAAGCTCAGGGTAATCAGCCCTGGGGGATGTGAATCCAATGGAACGCCAATCGTCATTTACGTTGAGGGGCCTACCGGCACTGTTGATTACCCTAAGGTGGCCTGTGAACCATACGATATGCTTTTTGATGTGAAGTCGAAAAATGCAAAGTTTGTTACCATCGACTATGGGGATGGCTATTTGGCAGAGGATATTTCATTTGGGACTGGTCAATTCAATTATCAGTACGGCGATACAGGAATGTATACCCCAAACATATTTATTTCCAATGGTGTGGGCTGTACCTTGCTTTTGCCACAAGGTGAACCCATAAAAGCAGTTTCTATTCTACCGGTTTTTAAAGGTGATGTATTGTTTTATTGTGACAAGGGTGGCGTCAATTTTACTGACCTTAGCCTCTCCAACGATCAATTGACGGGTTGGACCTGGAACTTCGGTGATCTGGATAGTGGACGTGGAAGCCGCCCCTATCATTTCTATGGATCACCAGGTCTTTACGATGTAAAGATGACAGTGACCAGCTCCCTTGGATGTGTTGATACGCTGACCCGTTTACAATATGTTGATATACAGGCCAGACCTGATATTGCAATGGATATTTCAAAATTTCCTGTCTGTGAGGAGGAACTGATACAGTTGTCTGGTGTTGAGGTGCGCCCCAACAATTCCCCAATTGTATCCTGGTTCTGGGACTTTACAAATGGGAACAGTGCAGCAGTTAAAATCCCTGAGAAGCAGCTGTTTAGAAAATCAGGCATCTATCCTGTTAGAATCCACGCCACCAATCAAAAAGGGTGCAGTGATACCCTTGTGCAAAACCTTTTGGTCTATCCCATTCCTTTGTTGGATGCAGGTTCGGATTCCATCCTTTGTCTTGGTACACCCATTCAGCTTAAACCCCAAGGAGCTGCGACTTATGAATGGTTTTCCGGTCCAACCCTCAGTTGCACCAATTGTGAACAGCCTTTTATCAATCCCGTTTCAGACGCAGTATATTTTGTAAAAGGAACCTCTGCTGTTGGTTGCTCAGCCATTGATTCAATCAATATCAAGGTGATACAACCCTCAACAGTTGTGGCACCTGCAGACACCATTGTTTGTTATGGAGATGCGATACGATTAGTAGCAAAAGGCAGCTTGCTTTATTCCTGGACGCCCGCCAACGGACTGAGCAGGACTGATATTGCTGGACCCACAGTAAAACCAACCCAAACCACAACTTATACCGTTACGGGAAAGGATGTCTACAATTGTTTTGTGACCACGGATGATGTAGTGGTAACTGTTGTTCCGCTACCAACAGTCAATGCCGGAAGGGACACCACCATCATGGCTGGATATCCCCTTCAACTAAAGCCTGTTTATTCACCGGATGTGAGCCGGGTTCAGTGGGTTCCTTCATTGTTCCTGAATTGCAGTGATTGTAAGACTCCCGTCACTACACCGTCCTATTCTGCAACCTATACCTTGTTTGCATACACGCCAGAAGGTTGTATGTCCAAAGATGTGGTCAATGTATTTGCAACATGTACCGGCGACAATCTTTTCATTCCGAATACTTTTTCTCCCAACGGAGATGGTATCAATGAGGTTTTTTATCCTCGGGGTAGGGGGATAGAAAAAATCAAATCGATGAAGATTTTCAGCAGGTGGGGCCAATTGATTTATCTAAAAGAAAACTTTCTTGCCAACGATCAGAATGCCGCCTGGGACGGAAAACGCCAGGGACAATTTGTTACCCCGGATGTTTATGTTTACATGATTGATCTGGTTTGTGAAAATGGCAATATCATCACATTGAAAGGAGATGTAACATTGATCAGATGATAAAACGCCCCAATATTTTTTCATATCGTCTTCTTTTTCATCTTACAATTTTCGTGACCCTGTGCAATGTAGCGAAGGGTCAGGACCTTCATTTTTCACAATTCTATGAAGCGCCGCTTTTGCGCAATCCTGCACTGGCAGGGCTTTATGAAGGGGATGTGCGTATCCAGGGGGTCTATCGCAACCAGTGGAACAGTGTGGCATTCCCCTATCAGACGGGTTCAATCAATGCAGAGTATAAATTTCCAGTAGGCAAGGGAGAAGATTTTCTGACAGTTGGTGGTCAGGTGCTTTACGACAAGGCCGGAACGGTTCAGCTGCAGACAGTGCACATGTTACCCATGGTGAATTTTCACAAATCACTCAGCACCAACAAGGTTTCATATTTATCGCTTGGGTTCATGGGTGGAGTGGTCAACCGCAGGCTTGACCGATCAAGGGTAACTACGAACAGCCAGTACGATGGGTTTTATTTCAATGGCTCCCTTCCGGATGGAGAGACCTTTACCGGTGCTTATTCCTATGCAGACATGTCAGTTGGCATGAGCTTCAATACTACCCTGGGCAGCAACGACCAACATTATCTTTTTGGAGGGTTGGCTTACCACCATTTCAATAAACCCATGAACTCATTTTATGGCAACATTGCTCACTTGCCGAAATGGGTTGCTTCTGGAGGGTTAAAGATCAATCTGGATGATCTGACCTATATCACCTTTCATGGGGATGTGTCCGATCAAAAACCTTTCAGGGAGATTGTGGCCGGGGGTACCTTCTCAAAACGCATGGGCAATGAGTATGCGTCAACAACAACAGTACATGCAGGAGTCTATTACCGGCAAAATGATGCCATTGTTCCCGTATTAAAGTTTGATGTCAACCAGCTCTCTATCGGGGTCAGCTATGATATCAATATTTCAACCTTGGCCCCTGCCAGCCTCAACAGGGGAGGCTTTGAAATATCTCTGGGTTATTTGGCCATTAAGCCAAAACATGCTGAGGTCATTCTTTGTCCCAAGTTTTGAATCTTCCCAACAAACAGCGCTGATTGTGGGTTTCTTCCACCTGAACAATCTTTTTACCACCAAACAAAAAATACTGTTTCTCTGTTGTAGTTTCGCAGGGTATATTTATTTCATCAAAACAATACGAAACAATGGCTATTCAAAAAGGACAAATTGCTCCCGATTTCAGTCTTTTCAATACAGAAAAGAACAAGGTAAATCTTGCTGATTACAAGGGCAAAAACCTGGTAATCCTCTTCTTTCCACTGGCATTTACTGGTGTTTGCACAACCGAACTCTGTTCAGTAAGGGACAGCCTGAACGTGTATACATCACTCAATGCAG
This sequence comes from uncultured bacterium, assembly GCA_903894575.1. Taxonomy (GTDB): domain Bacteria; phylum Bacteroidota; class Bacteroidia; order Chitinophagales; family Chitinophagaceae; genus Pollutibacter. Next base: position 4,733 of record CAITQQ010000347.1, on the reverse strand, counting down.
ATGTAGTTGGAATTTCTGTAGACTCACTCTTCAGTCTCGGCAAGTTCAAGGAAGAACAACAGTACAATTTCCCACTGCTCTCTGATTTCAACAAAGAAACATCCCAGGCATATGGCGCTTTCTATGATGAATTCGTCCTCGACATGAAAGGTGTTTCACGCAGAGCCGCTTTTGTAGTTGACAAAGACGGTGTGGTACAATATGCTGAAGTGCTCGAAAGCGCTGGGGATCTTCCCAACTTCGATGCCATCAAAGAAACACTAGCTGGCCTGAACTGATTCTAAAGGACCTGCACTATAAGGAACTTGAGATAATTGGTGTTTTCCAATCCCCTGATGATCGGATGGTCAGCAGATTGTGATTGAAATACCACCTGTCTCAAGTTTCTTTTTGCATCCTTGGCAGCCATCTCAATGGTTTGATAAAATACATCCGGTTGTACAAGGTTCGTGCAAGATGATGTCACCAGGAACCCTCCAGGTTTCAGCAGTTTCATTCCCCTGAGGTTGATCTCCTTGTATCCACCGATGGCATTCTGAACATTCTCCCGGCTTTTGGTGAATGAGGGAGGGTCGAGCATCACAACATCCCATTTTTTATCTTCCTTGCTCCACTGCTTCAGTGCGTCAAATGCATTGATGGCCTGAAAACTGATGTTGTTAAGCTGGTTCAAGGCTGCGTTTTCCCTGGCCTGTGCTACGGCATTTTCAGAGATGTCCAGCCCCAACACATGTTTTGCGCCATAGCTGGCCGCATGGATCTCAAATGTGCCGGTATAACAAAAAGCACCAAGCACATCAGCTCCTTTGACAATGTGTTCGATGGCCCTGCGGTTATCCCGTTGGTCAAGAAAATATCCGGTCTTCTGTCCCTTCTCTACATCCACGAGGAATTTCAAGCCATTTTCAACAATCGGAATTTTGGTATCAAATGGCTTGGAAAGGAATCCTTTTTTCTGCTCCATCCCTTCCATTTCCCTTACACCAACATCATTTCTTTCATAAATACCTTTCGGGGAAAATATGCTTTCCAGGGCTGCTACAATTTCATTTTTCCACCTGTCAATCCCAAGAGCGAGGGTTTGAAGCACAAAGTAATCATTGAACTTGTCGATGATCAACTGTGGCAAACCGTCCGCCTCACCAAAGATCAACCTGCAATTGTCTGTATATCCAATTTTTTTGCGGTACTCCCAAGCTTCCAGAATTCTCCTGTGAAAGAAAGCAGCATTGATTTCCTCGGCCTTGTTTCTGGTGAGTAGCCTTACCGGTATTCTTGAAACCGGATTGATGTATCCTCTTCCGACGAATTTGAAATCATGGGTATACACATCAGCGATGTCTCCAGCTACCAGCTCATCATCCATCAAATCAATCTCATTGGAAAATATCCATGGATGTCCGCTCACTACCCTGTTGCTGATTTTTCTGTTTAAAACCACTTTCTTCATGCTGCAAAGGTAAACTTTCGTGGAAAAGGCAGAAATTTGCATTTCTCAGCGAAGAAACGCGACAATTTGGCTTGTCAGCAAAGGATGGCAAGCCATTTGAGCAGTAATAATTGCAAATTCAAACACCATGGAAGAAAAAGAAATGACGCAACACGAAGAACAGGTTCCTGCTGAAAACATTGAAAATGAGGTCAAGGAAACCATCAGCGAAACGGACCAGTTGAAACTGGATGTAGAAGAACAAAAAGAAAAATTCATTCGTCTTTATGCTGAGTTTGATAATTTCAAGCGCAGGAACGCGAAGGAAAGGGTAGAGCTGATCCAGACCGCAGGAAGGGATGTGATTCAATCGATGCTGGAAGTGATGGATGACTGCGACAGGGCAGAAAAACAGCTTCAGACCAGTGAAGACCTGCAACAAATCAAACAGGGCATACAACTTGTTTTTACAAAACTCAGGAATACCCTGCAGGCAAAAGGTGTCAAGGAAATGAAAAGCATTGGCGAAGAATTCAACCCTGATATTCACGAAGCCATCACGGAAATTCCGGTCAATGACCCTGCAATGGTGGGTAAAGTGGTTGATCAAGTAGAGAAGGGGTATACCCTTAATGATAAAATCATCAGGTATTCAAAAGTGGTTGTAGGAAAATAAAAGGCTTTGTCCAATTAAACAGCAGATATGTCCAAACGCGATTATTACGAAATACTGGGGGTGACCAAATCCTCTTCAGCGGATGAGATCAAGAAATCCTACCGCAAGGTGGCCATGCAATTCCATCCCGACAGGAATCCTGGCGACAAGGCCGCAGAGGAGAAATTCAAGGAGGCTGCTGAGGCATATGAAGTACTCAGTGACCAGGAAAAACGTGCCCAGTATGACCGATATGGCCATGCCGGAATGAACAGCCGTGGTGGCGGTTTTGGTGGTGGACAGGGCATGAACATGGATGATATCTTCAGCAATTTTGGAGACATCTTCGGAGACGATATTTTCGGTAGTTTTTTTGGCGGAGGCGGTGGCCGTCAACGGGGCGGTGGTGGAAGAGCCAGGGGAACCAGGGGTAGCAACCTTAGGATCAAGTTGAAGATGAACTATGAGGAGATTGCCAAGGGAGCCAACAAGACTGTCAAGGTTAAAAAATATACTGGATGTACCAGTTGTGGCGGTTCTGGTGCCAAAGATAAAAATGCCGTTCAGACCTGTGGCACCTGCGGTGGAAGCGGACAGGTAAGAAAAGTGACCAATACTTTCCTGGGGCAGATGCAAACAGTGGGCACTTGTACAACCTGTAATGGAGAAGGGTCAACCATCACCAGCAAATGTACTTCCTGTAAAGGAGAAGGCCGGGTGTACACCGAAGAAACGATCTCTATTGATATCCCGGCAGGTGTTCAGGATGGCATGCAGTTGAGCCTGAGTGGAAAAGGGAACGCTGGTGAACGTGGTGGTGCAGCTGGAGACTTGATTGTACTGATCGAAGAAGAACCACATGCAGAATTGCAGCGCGACAACCTCAATGTGATCTACGACATGCACATCAGTTTCCCGGATGCCGTATTTGGCGCAAATCTTGAAGTGCCTACCATTGATGGCAGGGCCAAAATCAAGATTCCACCCGGTACACAAGGAGGAAAAATTTTCAGGTTGAAAGGAAAGGGTTTCCCTTCCATCAATTCATACGAAAAAGGTGACCAGTTGATCCATGTCAATGTCTGGATTCCCCAAGAGTTGTCTGCGGAAGAAAAAGAAATGGTGGAGAAAATGCGGGAAGCCAAAAACTTTCAGCCCCAACCCGACAAAAGCGAGAAAAGCTTTTTCTCCAAGGTCAAGGAAATGTTCGGATCATAACTTTCGCCAAAGTTATTCTGCGATTTGCATGATCTGATCGATGTTTCTGCCATAACCATTGTAGTCGAGGCCGTATCCAACTACAAAAAGATTGGGGATCTCAAATCCCATGTAGTCAATCGTGATCGGAAATTTTGTTGCCTCTTTTTTATGCAGCAGGGCACAAACTTTCAATGAGCGGGGTTGCTGGTGCATCAACTGGGGAAGAAACTCCGAAAGTGTTTTTCCTGTGTCAACAATGTCTTCAACAATGATGACATCTCTCTCAAAAACATCAGACTCAAGACCGATAGCTGTAACCACTGACCCTGAAGACTTGGTTCCTTTGTATGAAGCAAGTTTGATGAAGCTGATCTCTGCAGGGATTTCTATTTGTTTGAACAGATCTGAGGCAAACATGAAAGATCCGTTCAGAATAGCGATGAAGAGCGGTTTTTTTCCTTCATAATCCGCATTGATCTTCTGACCCATTTGTTCAATAGCCGAATGTATGTCTGCTTTGCTCAAATAAGGCACAAACAATTTATCCAATACCTGTTTTTCCATGTTATTTTTTTGGGATCTTGATTTTTTGACCAACCTGCAAGGCCTCTTTCTTCAAGTGGTTGATTTTTTTGAGGGCCTCCACAGTGGTGCCATATTTTTTCGAGAGGCTGTAAAGAGAGTCTCCACGTTTTACCACATGCGTCTTTTTGACCTTGATGCGCTTGCCTGATTTTTCTTTTGCCGATTTTTTTACTGCGGTTTCTTTATCCTCTGGCTCGGCAAACTTACCATTGTTGGCAAGTGGTTGTAACGGCTTGTTCCGGATCTTCTCAAAGAAATTTTCCAGCTCTTCATCATCTTCGTTTTCTGCATAATTGTTCAGTTCATTGAGTTGATAGGCCTCGATGTACTTGATCAGGGTTTGTGCATAAATCGGATTGGTGGCGTATCCTGCCTTTTTGAGGCCCCATGCCCATGCGGCATAATCATTGGCGTCGTACTCAAAAAGGAACGCATACCTGGGCTGGGATTTGAGGTAATCGGAATGGTCAAGGTAGGAAGCTTTTGCATCCTCATATTTTCTGAAACATTCTCCTTCTGCATCATCATTGTGGAATACTTTTTCCCCAGTCCAACTGCTTTTGCATTTGATGCCAAAATGGTTGTTCGATTGCAAGACGAGATCACTTTTTCCCGCATTGGTTTCATGGATGCCCTGCGCAATTTTAATGGATGCAGGAACGCCAGTTCTTTCCATTTCTTTCACTGCAAGCGCCGCATACTGCTCAATGTATTTGATGATGTTTTCATTGGGCGCTTCCTGTGAAAAGGCAGTACAAGCGCATGAAAGCAAATAAGAGAATATAAAAAAGACGATGTTTTTTGTTTTCATTTTTATTTTTTTAACAGGATGCTCAATCCATCCCTGACGGTCAACATTAGTTT
>CAITQQ010000346.1 GCA_903894575.1 uncultured bacterium | reverse complement strand
GTACATTAGGAAATCGGTCAACGATTATTTTCTGTAACCAACGCGAAATTGTTGAGCAAACCAGTCAATTCCTCAAAGACAAGGGGATTGTAAATGTATTCTACCATGGAGCCATGGAGCAGCAAGAGCGTGATATTGCGCTGTGCAAGTTCAGGAATGGCAGCTCAAATGTTTTGGTCACTACAGATTTGGCTGCACGTGGATTAGACATTCCAAATATCCGCTACATTATCCATTATCAACTGCCCACTACGCAGGAATCGTTCATCCATCGCAATGGCCGGACGGCAAGGATGGAAGCCAGTGGAACAGCGATTTTATTGCTTGCGCCGCAGGAAACAGTCCCTGGTTATATCGATTCGGCACCCGTTGAAATTGAATTGAATGCCGATGCTGGATTGCCAGCAAAACCTGACTGGACAACATTCTACGTGAGTGTTGGCAAAAAAGACAAGGTGAACAAGATTGATTTTGTTGGATTCCTTACCAACAAGGGTCGGTTGAAAAAAGAAGACATTGGATTGATAGAAGTCAAGGATTTCTTTTCTTTTGTAGCCATCCGTAAATCAAAGGCAGGTCCTACACTCCAATTGATCAAGGAAGAACGGATCAAGAACAAAAAAGTTAAGATTGATGTTGCGAAATAAAGTCACCAGTCATATGATGCGTTTAAAAAAGCCAATGTTTATAGCATTTATATGCTCAATTGCATTTGCGTGTAGTTCTAAAAAGGCACCTTTGGTTACACCAACTCCGCCTGTTGTTTCCAGTGTGTTGTATTCATGGGATTTTGAAGGCAATGACCCCCTTAAAAACCTGATTCTGGAAGATGATTCTCCGCTTAAAAACGCTGTTACTGTTGTGTCAGATCCATTGAATGCTGCCAACAAAGTGATGAAAACTGTTTTGCTCAAGGGGTTGGACAGGGCAGAAGTGAGCTTGTCTGGAAGTGACCTAAAAACGATTCTTTACTTTTATTCCGATGCCGCAAAAGGATTCAGAGACAAGGGCAATACCATGGCTGATGCCACCAGCCTCGGTAATGAGGTCTGGGCGAGTATAAAAATTCTCAAACCCCAGGAGCAGAACACCAATGGAATCAAACCCTGCATTTTTCAATTTGGTCCTGTCTCTAATCCGTCATTTAACCCTCCGGTTTCAAGCCTTGGGTTTTGCCAATTAAGGATGAGAAATGGAACAACCCCAACCGGTGATGATTGGAACTGGCGGGTGTTTGGTGCCAATGTCTACACGCCTGCAACATTGGTGGTGGACAATAATTTCACAAAGCCGAACTACGGAAAATGGGAAAAGTTTGTGTTTCACTGTAAATACAGCACTGCAACCGATGGGGTTATCGAAGTTTGGAAGGATGGCGTAAAGCATATCAATTTAGCAGGCATAAATGCTGTTGCCTTCAATCGTTTCCGCATCAAATGGGGCATTTATCTTGGAATTGGGAGTGCAGCAGGCAGTGACCTGACTTGTTATTTTGATAACATGAAAATTGCGGGCAGCAATTCAAGCTATGATGCGATCAGCCGTGATTGATCTAAAGATTTTTGATTCATCAGAGATAAATTGTCCCACTCATATAGAGTACCGCCGAACCGCTGATCAGCACACGATCTCCTTTGAATTGGCAATGCAATTTCCCGCACCTGGAAGAAACCTGTAATGCATTCATTTTGTCTTTTTGAAGCACTGTTCTCCAGTAAGGTATCAAAGTGGTATGAGCAGATCCTGTTACCGGATCCTCATTGATGCCACTTTGTGGTCCAAACCAGCGTGAGACAAAGTCAACCTGCTCTCCGCGGGCCGTCACAATCAAACCCCTTGAATGTAGCTTTGTGATCTCTGTCCAAACCGGTTGCATTTCCCTGATTGTTTTTTCATCCGAAAACACAACCATGAAATCGTTTCGTCCACGATAGGCTTCCAAAGGTACTTCTGTAAAACAGTTCAATAGTGTTTCGTCGAGGGCTACAGGAGAAATTGTATCCGTTGGAAAATCCAGGGTCAGTAATTCCCCGTTTCGGGTAACGGACAATGGGCCGCTCCGGTGCGAGAAGAATTCAATCTTTTCACCCTCATAACCCAAGAGATTGAACAGTACATAAGCGGATGCGATGGTTGCATGTCCACAAATATCCACTTCAACAGTTGGTGTAAACCAACGGATTTGATACTGATCTCCTGTTTTAACAAAGAATACCGTTTCAGGCTGGTTGTGCTCAAATGCGATTTGTTGCATCAGCGTTTCATCAAGCCATTGCTCAAGCGGAACAACACAGGCAGGATTTCCACCGAATGGTTTTTCAGCAAATG
>CAITQQ010000345.1 GCA_903894575.1 uncultured bacterium | reverse complement strand
GAAAGAAATTCAAAAAGGGATTGTTGATCAATCGACGGATCAATCAGTCCTGATACCAACAGCGATCGCTTTTCTGATGAGAAGGCAAAAGCAGTTCCGGTATTGTAAAAATAAAAAGGCTTCACCCCCATCCTGTCTCGGGCCAACCAGAGGGTTTCGTTGTGCTTGTCCCAGATGGCAAAGGCAAACATCCCCTCCAGTTCATTCACACAATCAATGCCCCATTTGCAGAAAGCCGCCATTAAGACCTCCGTGTCGCTGGAGGTGGTAAAATGATAATCAGCCAGCCGTTTTTTTAGTTCGAGGTAGTTGTATATTTCTCCATTGAAGACCAAAACATAATTTCCAGCAGCACCAATGAAAGGCTGATTGGCAGCGCCACTCAGGTCGATGATGGAAAGACGGCGATGCCCTAATGCAATACAGGGATCATCATAAAAACCTTCTGCATCAGGGCCGCGGTGGGCAATGGCATTTGTCATCTTCCTCACCCGCTGGGGTGCGTCAGGGAGTTTATTGTAATGCAATATGCCTGTTATGCCACACAAGTGCGTAATTTTTTTAGGTGATGATCAAAGTTAGTGATATTGGTATGCGATGACATGATTAGGATTGGTGAATTCTGGTCATCATTTATTGTGCTTGATCAAGCTTTCTCCACAAATTCTGGTAAAGCCCTGCAATGAAGGCAGGCTGATAGTTTACCACTTTTTCTTTTCCGGCCTCCACCAATTCCATTTGGCGTTGATGATTTGACAATAGGTTGATCACTGCTTCACGGATCGATGCAACAGAATAAGGGTCTACCAACAAAGCCGCATCCCCAGCCACCTCTTTCATGGGGGAAATATCGCTGGTAATGACAGTTCTTTCGGCCTGAAACCCTTCAATGACCGGCAGTCCGAAGCCTTCATAGGTAGAAGGGAAAAGAATGACAGAAGCATTGCGGTATTCATCCACCAATTGTTCGGGCGATATGCTGAACACATCAGAGTAGTTGATTTTGAATTTCGCCAACATTTCCTCTTGCTTCCTGGTGAGTTCACCAATGATGCGCAAGTGAAGGTCAAGGCCAAACAATGCTGCGATGGTGAGTTCAAGATTTTTGTTGGGCTTTGTGCCGAGGAAGAGGATGGTTGCGGGGTTGAACCTGCCTGCCGAAGGCAGGGGGTTGAGCTTGCCAGCCAAAGGCTGGGGAGGTTGAGAGAAGTTCAGGGAGGTTGAAGTGGCAAAGATTGGGTCAACGGGATTGGGGATGACCAAAATCTTTTCAGGATCGCAGTTTGTATAATCAAGGATTTCCTGCTTGGATTTTTCAGAGATGGTGGTGATGTATTTTGCTTTTTTAACAGGTAGATCAAGGAAGATCCATTTCAGCAAAGCGCGCCGCAGTCCGGAATAGGTATGCAAAAACACAAGGTCATGGATGGTGAGGATGGTTCTGTCTTTTGGCAAAGCAATTATGGCATAATGCACATCACCGGTAATGTGAAACAATCCCTTTTTAAAGCGGGATAAATAAAGCAGGTTGAAGATGATGGAAAATATTCCCCTGCTGGTAAACGGCATCTCGAGCTTTTCAACTCTATCTATTCCTCCTGCGTTTGCTTCTTTAGCCACAACATCAAATACTTTTTCGATGCTGAAGAAAGCTGGATTGCGTTTGCGGTATATGAGGGTTAGGTTGATGTTGAGGATGTTGAGGGGGTTGAAGGAGTAGTTTAAAGTACGGGCTAATACATCAAAGTTATGCAAGGCTTCTCAATGCACTTGCAAAAGATGCATAACTAAAATGCTGAACAGTCTCCTGCGCTCTTGCTCCCATCGAGGCAAGGTCTGCGTTGACCATTTTTTCCATGCAGTTGTACAAATCATTTTCATCTCCGGACTTGAAAACAAATCCATTTTCGTTGTTCCTAATCATGTCTGCAGCAGCACCGCATTTGTCAGATGCAATCACCGGTCTTCCGCATGCCATTGCTTCGTTGATGGCCAAGCCCCAGGTTTCTCCAGGGCCTTTTGAAGGCAAGACAAAAATATCTCCCAATCTATAGACCAGGGGCATGATGGATTGGTTTTGGAAGGGAAGGAAAGATATTGAAGTTGAAGGGGTTGAAGAGGTTGAGGGGGTTGAAGAAGGTTCAGAGAGGTTGAGAGAGGTTGAGGTGGGTGAAGAAGTTGAGGGAGGTTGAGAGAGGTTGAGAGAGGTTGAGGTGGGTGAAGAAGTTGAAGTCATTGCTTTGAGTTCTACTTCAAGTATTCCATTTCCAACCATGATCAGGTGTGTATTGGAATATTGTTGATGCAATCGCGCAAATGCTTGGACCAACAAAATCGGATCTTTTTTGGGTTCGAGTTTGCCTGCGAATAGAAAGACCTTGGCGTCTTCAGCAATTGATAGTTCCTTCCGCCATTCGTGTGCTTGGATATCGAAAGATGATTCAGCGCAATGCCCAGGTGATTGTATCGCACTTGCTTGATCAACCTCATTCTCAGGTGATTTGGTCGCATCAAACCGTTTGTCGTCATTTCTCGGTGATTGAATACCAGCAAACCGTTCATTGTCGATAGCGTGGGGAGCACGAATAATCTGATTTGCAGACAAGCCTGCATTCAGAAAATATGCGTCAGAAGCGGTTCCTGGACTCAGTGCAAAATCCACATGTCCATAGACCCACTGAAGCAGTAAACGGCGCAGGGATTTTTTTATACTGAATCCAGAAGCATCGTCGAGGAGCGTTGAATCACCCCGGAAATACAATGGGGTTTTCCCCTTGAAATGGCGCATGAGTTGGAGGTGAGACTTGAATTTCCACCCATAAACAATGATCTTGTCGGGATTGAATGCCTTCACCTCATTGATCAATGATGGATTGATGATGCCCTTGTAATGATGGGATCCTGGTTCTGAGGAGGTGTTCTGCACAAAGGAATGGTCATAGCCTGAAAGCAGGTCAATGTCCCATTCCCTTTCAATGCCAAAGTCCTTATCAATGACTTTGCCTTGGGCTTGCCCCCAGGTATAAAACACTTTTACCTTAACATTTCCGGATTCAGCCAAATGCCTGAACAAAGGCGCATTGTACTGAATCGGGTGGGTTGATATGATGGCTATCTTGGAAATACGGTGATGGGGCTGGGTTTACCTGCCAACCAGAGGTTGGCAAACTGGAGGCGGGGAAGTTGAAGTAAGTGCGAATTAAAGTTGCTTTATAACCCTTCATTTATGGAATTAGATATCTCCAAAATGGACTGATTATCAATGTTGTATTTTAATGAGATTTGATCCAAAGAAATACCTGCTTTGATATCAATGATGATATTAACCATGTTTTTGTATGCTGTTTCGAGTCCTATTTCCACACCTTCCTGAATACCCTCTTTTTTTGCGTATGAAATTCCTGAATGGTATGACCTTACTTCATCCAGGTATTTCTCCATAGCGTTGATCTGTCCTTCGGTGTATTTGGATGCATTTACAATGTCAAGGGCATCCCTGATTTCATTGAATTCTGCAAGTTCGGTGGGTGTCATCATTTCTAAAATTTTAGAAGGTTGGGTTAAAAACGTTAACCAAAGAAATTGTTTTTCCCGCTGGTTAAAGTTAAAATTTTTCTTCCATTTGCCCAATTCAATGAAAAACCACTCCATCCCGTGCATTTGGCGCTTCGGATATTTTTTGTGGTTGATGATGTAATGATGAAACCAGTCATCAATCCCTTTTTCCAGGACTTCATCTATAAAACAAAGGGTATAGACATTCCCGATCTCATCATATTGCTGCGATTCGGAAAGTTGCCGAGACAAGACTTTTGCAGTATTATACATCATCCGTTTGTGCAAGAAGGGCTGAAAGGCCATTTGCATTTCTACAATGAAATGCCTTCCAAACATGTCACTGCACCTTACATCTACAATCGATAGTTTTGAATTTCGTTCATACGGAAGCAATTCCGCAGGAAGATATTCGATTTCCGTGATCGGATTTTCTAATGGCAGTGTTGCATTCAATAAATCCATCAGAAGCCTTGGGTTGTCTGCAAACAAACGTTTGAATAAAAAATCTGACCTGGGATCTAACAATTTCATGTCTTTTATTTTGACACAAAACTATTTGCGAGGTACTAATCCAAATTGATGAAATCATCTTGAAACAAATGTATTTTACCTCAATTACGATGCTGAAAAAACAATCTCATCCAACTTCTCCACCAACTTTGCGGTTACTGCTTTGGCGGAGTATTGTTCAAAAGCAGCGCGGTTGATCTTGTTCGGATCGAAGGCTTTGCAGAAGTTTTCAAATTCTTGGAGACCCTCTAGAAAACGGGCAGAGAGGGTGTCAAGGTCTTCCTCCCCTTTCATGGTGATGACGATGCCGGCATTGGAAGCCCGCAATACATTCACGGCCGTGCTTTTCTCATGCAAGACCGCGAAGATGGGTTTACCTGATAGCACACCCTGGTAGACCTTGCTGGGCGTGTAGTGTGGCTCGGTGCTACCGAGGATGAATACTGCATCAGCAGATTCGAGCTGGGTAAGCACGTCGAGGTATGGGATGCGGTCTGGGTGTTCGAATACAGTTGCTCCATAAAGGGCATACTTTTCAGCGATAGGTTTAAATGGTTTTATCAGTTGAGAGCTAGACCAATGACGAGAGAAATATTGTTTGT
>CAITQQ010000344.1 GCA_903894575.1 uncultured bacterium | reverse complement strand
GCAATACCTGTTCACTGTAATGCCCGGTGCCTGATGTCCCAATGCCCTTGCGGCGATGATTCTGCCCACCTGCAGCCCTTGTTCGGCCTCGGGCACTGCATTGCCCACCATCACATCATCTACACGGGTCTTTTCCAATTGAGGAATCCCTGCCATCAACTGTTGGATGACGTCAATGGCAAGATCATCAGGACGGGTAAAACGGAAACCGCCGCGTTTGGCTTTGGTTACAGCGGTGCGAAGTCCGGCGACAATATAAGCTTCCTGCATAATCTGGCATTTGGGGATGGTCAAAATTAAGCAAATAAGCCGACAGGCATACTGGGGCTGAAACCAAAAGATAATTTGGTTCAATTTATACAATCAACAAAATAAAAAAAGGGGCACAAGGCCCCTGCAAACTGATATTCGAATGCTTTAATGCGCTTTAGTGGGTATTGATGCAACGCCCTGTTCTTTTTGCACAAGGAATTTCTCTATGCCTTTAAGGATTTTAGCTGCAATTTCCTCCTGCTTGTTTTTGATGATGGCAAGATCTTTTTCATTTGTAATAAATCCTGGGTGCACCATGATGGCAGGAATGGATGATTTGTCTAAAACCCAGATTCCCATAGTTCTGGTCTTTACTGTAGTGCTGCTGAAAAGATCCGTGAGGCTTTCCTTCATGATGCTGGCCAAAGGAATGCTCTTTGGAAAAACCGGAGTGTTTTCTTTTGGTGCATAGATCTCTAAACCCGAAAGAGTCTTATTTGGAGATGCATTGATATGAACAGAAACAAAGAGGTCAGCCTTCTTTTCATTTGCAAAATTCGTTCTGTCTGCAAGTTTGACAAATTCATCTTTATCCCTTGACAGCTCAAACCTGATCATGGGATTTTTGTTCAAGGCAACAATTTTTTGAACAAGCTGGAGGGACATATCGGATTCCTTGTCACCCATTGCAGACCTTGCCCCAGGGTCAGTACCGCCATGCCCTGCGTCGAGCACCACAACATATTTCGAATCCAAACCAACTGAATTCATTCCCTGATTCGGATTTCGAAAAGCAAAAAACATCAGTAGCATCGCGGCAATGGGTAAAGCAATGATCCGCCTAAAATATCCAAAACGGGAAGAGGAGACTTTTTTTAACATGGTAATTCTGCGTTTAATCGGTGAAAAGAAAAATGGATGGGTAAAAATATTTTGTTGTTGAGGGTAAGCGGCAGCCAGCAGAAGTTCTGCAAGAAGGGTACTGTCGTTGTTCTCGATGGACCTGCTGTCGGCAATGAATTCATGGATCAAATACAATTCCTTTTTCAGGAACCAGAAGACAGGATTGAACCAACCAAACACCATCATCCACTCAATCAACAACTTGTCGGCTGAATGTTTCTGACGGAAATGCACCAACTCATGGGCCAGCATTTGCTGCCCTATCCTGCTCTCTACATCAAGATTCCTGTTCCAAAAAATATAAGAAAAGAAAGAATATGGAGTGCCTTTTGCATCAGTCATCACCAGGTTCAAATCTGCTAAACGATTGATCGGATTCCGCCTGATCAAGAAAAAAATGCTGATGAGTGAGCGCATTACGCCTATCAATACAACAAAGGAAATCATCCCAAATGCCAATGGAAGAATCCACTGCCAATTGAAATAAGATTGATCGTCAACAATCATGCCCTCAAAACTGCTGTTGTTGTCAGCGATGACTTCTGCCAACTGATAGGTGACTGGAGTAGTCGCTCCTTGAAATGGTTTCAACTCAATTTCTATCAATGGGATGATCCAAGAAATAAGAAAAACAGCCAACAGATAGAACCGGTTGTAATGATGAAATTGCCTGTCCTTCAAAACGGCGAGATAATACCCATAAAGCAATGCACTGCACAATGCAACCTTCAACATGTAAAAAATAAGTACCTGCATTGTGATTATTTTTTATTTTTCATTTCTTTGAGCAACAGTTCCAAATCTGAAACCTTGAGATCTTTCTGGTCTACCATAAAGGAAACAACATCAGCGAAGGACCCTTCAAAATACCCATCCACAATATTCCTGATGGTCGATCCGGAATACTCCTCTTTGCTCACTTTGGCGGAATAGCAATGAACCCGGCCATGCACTTCATGATTGACATATCCCTTGTCCATCAAAATCTTGATGACAGTAGAAACCGTATTGCTGTGCGGCTTGGGCTCAGGCATCGCCTCAACAATGTCTTTCAAGTATCCTTTCTCCAACTTCCAGAGCACCTGCATGACCTGCTCTTCGGCTTTTGTCAATGACTTGTTCATATTCAACTATCTTTTTAGTTATACAAACATATAACTATATATTTAGTTATTCAACTATTTTTTTAGGTGAATAATTTTTAAACAAGGGTGCAACAGTTTATGACATTCCTTTGTCAAACAGGTAATCAGTAGCATGAGTGACCAAAAAGAATTGATTGCAAAGGTTTTGCAGGGAGATGCAAAGGCCCAAAAAGAACTGTATGACACACATGCGGACATCATGCTGGGTGTATGCTATCGTTATAGCAAGTCTTTGGCTGATGCAGAAGACATGCTACAGGAAGGTTTTGTCAAGGTATTCAGAAACCTGAAGCAATACAAAGGGACCGGGGATCTGGGCGCCTGGATCAGGCGCATCATGGTGAACACCATCATCAATGAAATAAAAAAATCAAAGATCCTGCTGACCTCGCTGGATGCAAATGCGGAACAGGAGACACCAACACCCGTAGATGATGTTGAAATTTTCTTGACAGCGAAAGAAATTGCTGAATTGATTAAAAAGCTCCCCATTGGCTATGGCATCGTATTCAACCTGCATGCGATCGAAGGATATTCCCATAAAGAAATTGGAGCGTTGCTGAATATAAAAACTGCCAGTGTCCGATCCCAATACCAAAGGGCAAGAACACAGCTGATCAATTGGATCGAAAAGGAAAAATCATCCCTGACCCAAAAACATGTTGAACATGGAAAATAAAAAATTTGAAAATGCAATTGAAAACAGGATGGAAGATTTTCGGCTGAAACCATCAGACAATGTCTGGCATGGGGTTGAAAGAAGAATCCAAAAAGAAAAAAAACGAAAAGCGCTGATTTGGTGGTGGGTGATGGGTATTGCAATGGCTGGTGCAAGTATTCAATTTTTATACCAGTCTGAAAATGAAATTCAAACTATTTCAGCTGTAAACAGAAAGAATATTTCAGAAAATACAAGTGCTGACATTAAGGATGAAAACAGCAATGCGCTGCAAACCAGTGAAGGCCCAATTGAAAATCAATCAACAAATGTTTCTCCATTGAATGATGCATTCAATAGTCAGTATCATTTGAAAGATCAGAATGATGCGATGAATGTCAATAATACCAGGGATATTAATATTCATAATCCAGCATCAGATGAGGCACAACAAAACTTCAGTTTGGAAACAATAAAAGGCTTCATCAACAAAGAAAATATTAACGAGCATCCCATAGCAGTAGAAAAAAAGGGAAATGATACCATTGTCATCCTGCGTTGCGAAGACATTGCGAAACCAAAACCATCATCAACACAGATGGCAACGCTTGATAGACAACTCAACTTCAATGCCCACCTGGCTTTTCATGGAACAGGCGATTTATCCGGCACTAACCTGGAATTTGGTGTGGAAAGAAGATGGGGGAAACGCTATGGCTTTTACAATAACCTGGGTGTAACCATCCATTCCGGGCAGGAAGTCAGTACAGTGGCCAATGCATTTCCCTTGCAATTGAACAGCACATACAATGCGCTGCAATCGCTAACTGTCGGCTTGCAAACTATTCCGACACTCTACCGCTATTCCAAACGTGGCGACCTGAAAATAGGGGCAGGATTTGTTGCTCGATACCAAATGAGTAGTTACGGCAATTATGTTGCCAGTTCACTTGGACAAGGCATTAACCAATACAGCTACAGTATTAACGAAAATAATCCCAATACTTTTTCAATAGGTTACCGGATCAGCGCTGATTTGCTGCTCTATGAAACAAAGAAAAACAAACTTGGTTTTCAAATTTTCTTCCAGAACGATACCAGGGGAGATGTGATCACCGGACTGGGACTATCCTTCCAAACAAAGTATAAAAGGTAAATCATGAGAGACAAAAATAAATCTGCTGTAGTGAATGCAATGATCCTAACGTTCATCACAATTCTCTTGCTTTCCTGCAATTACACCATTGCACAGGATGCCAAAAAAATAAAATTCCCGGACAGAACACTGGTATTCAGCACAGGAATATCCCAACACCTCAGTCAGTCCCTGCCGGGAGGATACCTGGGTATTAACCACGAAATCAATCTATCGAAAAAAATTAAGTTGCACCACAATCTCACATTTACGCTTCACAAAGGAGAAGACGGCACACAAGCGTCAATACTTAGCAATGCAACAGCAACGACAACGGTGCCGCCTGATTTCAATAGCGTGCCGCTAAAATTCATAACGGCCGGGATACAAACATTTTCAGGGGTTTCGAGGAGTTTATTTTCAGGAAAATTGATGATTGGAGCTGGAGCACTTTTGCGTTATCAAACCACAACAAAGCCGGAAAATTATGAATTCACTGCAACTACCAGACCAACCACAACTGGTGGTACTTTTCTGTACAGGGCATATTACCAGATCAACTCAATAAGACCTCACAGTTTCTCAGCAGGAGGTCTTATATTTTTGGATGTCAAG
>CAITQQ010000343.1 GCA_903894575.1 uncultured bacterium | reverse complement strand
GCATTTGGTCAAAGAAGAAAGCAGTTGAGGAATCCATTGAAGCCCTATTTCAAAAAGGAAGACCTGTTGGATCCCATATTTACAAAACGTGCAGAACAGCTGTCTGTACTGGATTTTGTCGAACTCCTAAACAAAATGAATTGATGCCCAAAGCAATGATCACTGCGTATGCCCATCCCTGTCTCAAAGAAGGACTGGAGCAAAGGGGATACCAGGTGGATACCCTGGAAAAAATCAGCTATCAGGAATTAAAAGAACTGATTCCCGGCTATGAGGGGCTGATTGTAGCCAGCAGGATCCAGATAGACAAAGCAATCCTTGCAGAGGCCAAATCCCTGAAATGGATTGGCAGGTTGGGCAGTGGTATGGAGATCATCGATGTTGATCAGGCAACTGCCCAGCAAATTGTTTGCATGAGCAGCCCGGATGGCAACTGTGCATCCGTTGGTGAACATTGTCTTGGCCTGTTGCTCTCGCTGATGCACAACATCAGCAGTTCCAGGGATGAAGTCAGAGAAGGAAAATGGTTGCGTGAGGCCAACAGAGGATTTGAGCTGGCAGGAAAGACTGTTGGTATCATTGGTTTGGGGCATACCGGATCAGCCTTTGCCCAATTGCTTTTACCTTTTGGTGTGAGGGTCCTTGCCCATGACAAATACAAGACGGGCTTCAGTGCAGGCCATATCATTGAATCTACCGTTGATGATATCATTGAATCCGCTGATGTGATCAGCTTTCACCTGCCCTTAAATGAGGAAACGCAGCATTATGCAAATGAACAGTTTTTCTCTTCCCTCAAGAAAAGGCCTTATTTTCTCAACGCCAGCAGGGGTGGAGTGGTTGATACAGCTGCTCTGCTGCAAGCTTTAGACAAAGGCCTGGTTGCCGCAGCTGGATTGGATGTACTTGAAAATGAAGATCTTGCAAGCTATTCAGTCCAGGAATCTGACATGTTGCAGCAACTGCTGAAGCGAAGCAATGTGATTGTTACCCCACATATTGCGGGCTCCAGTAAAGAATCGCTGGCCAGGCTGGCCCAAAGCCTGCTCAAAAAGCTGGATTTGTTGCCCAGGGCCTGATTTCCAAAAATTATTTACCTTTGCATCACAGCAACGCTTCAGCATCAACTGAGGCGTTGCTCATTTTTTTTCAAACCGACCAACTGAAAGATGTCCATATGAGCATAATGTATGTAACCAAAGAGACCTTAGAGCAAATGAGGGTAGAACTGCAACACCTGAAAAGTGTTGAGCGCCCTGCGGCTTCGCGTGCCATTGCAGAGGCAAGAGAAAAAGGTGATCTCAAGGAAAATGCAGAGTACGACGCTGCAAAAGAAGCACAGGGTTTGCTTGAGGCCAAGATCAACCGCATGGAAACAGAATTGGCCAGTGCCCGCATCCTTGATGCGTCTACCATAGATACCAGCAAGGTATCTATCCTTACCAAAGTCACCATCACCAACAAGGCTACCAAAAAATCGGTTACTTATCAGATTGTGTCTGAAAAAGAAGCGGATTTGAAAATGCAGAAAATATCTGTCACCTCTCCGATTGGCAAAGGGCTGCTTGGGAAAAAAGTAGGTGAAGAGGCAGAAATTGTTGCACCCAATGGTAAGGTGGTATTCACGATCGATCATATTGCAGTCTGATCACCATGGCGACCATTTTTTCAAGAATCATTGCAGGGGAAATTCCTTCTTTCAAAATAGCAGAGAATGATCAATTTTATGCTTTCTTGGATGTTTTTCCTCTTGTGCCTGGCCATACCCTGGTGGTTCCTAAAAAGGAGGTAGACAAGTTGTTTGACATGGACGAAAATGATCTCAGCGCTGTTTTACAATTTGCCCGACCCATTGCGAAAGCCATTGAAAAAGCTTTTCCCTGCCAGCGTTGTGGAATGGCCGTGATTGGATTGGAAGTGCCACATGCGCATGTACATCTTGTGCCCATTGATGCTGCAGATGATTTGAATTTTACACGCCCCAAGCTGAAGCCTTCTCAGGATGAATTGAAGGAAGCCCAACAGAAAATTCTTCAAGCACTCAACCAATGACCCAACCATCCAAAGCAGACGGCAAAGCAATTTTTTTCATGATCCTTCTTGGATCTTTGTTTGCATTGGGGTTGTTTGACCTCGTCTATTCTTTTACCGGAGCCTATGCAAAATTTGGCATCTTGTATCCTTCAGCACATGCGCTCTTGAACATCATCCTTTTTCTTGCCCTTTCTTTTATCTGGTCAAAAGAAAAATGGGCAGCATGGCTGTTTTTAGGCATTGTGGCGGCACACATGGGGCTTGATCTTGCCGTGGGTGCATTTGAATTTTTCAAGCTGATCCTGTTTCTTCCAGCCATTTATTTTCTCATCAAACTGAAATAGTTTTTTGCTGATTGGTCATCCAATCCTGCCTGGATTGTTCTTGATAAAATCCTCCCATCCTCCTGATTTTTTTGCACGGGTGCTTTTCTTTGTTGCAGCAACTGTTGTAACCAGGCCATGTGCGTTGAAATGATGACAAACAGCTACCGCCAGTGCATCTGAGGCATCAAAGTATTTGATGGTATTGGTGAGGGGCATGATGCTGTTGAGCATTTTCCAGATTTGTTCCTTGTTGGCATTGCCATTGCCCGTGATGGACTGTTTGACTTTTTTGGGTGAATATTCTGCAACCGCCAAACCGTTAGACATGGCAACTGCAATGGCTACACCCTGTGCACGGCCTAATTTCAGCATGCTCTGCACGTTTTTACCAAAGAAGGGAGCTTCAATCGCCATGTCGTCTGGCTTGTATTTGTCGATGATCTCCTGAATGACTTTGTTGATGGTTCCCAGGCGTTCGAACATGTCAGTTTTCCCATTCAACTTGATCACATTCATCTCCAGCATCTTGATCTGTTTGCCCGTCACAGCCAGGATTCCATAGCCCATGATCACGGTTCCCGGATCAATCCCTAAAATAATTTTACTTTTCTGCGCCAACTGGGTTTATTTTTGAAGGGATAAGCAAATACACTGAACAAAAGTATTAAAATATTACTCAACTACCTGCTGGGGCCAGCACTCTTCGTAGGATTGACCTATAATGTATTCAAGCAGGTGGCTGGACAGAAAGACATTCAGTTGCATTTCTCTTCTCTAGTTGAATCGATGAAAGGATGGGGTTCGCTGATGTTGCTCCTGGTATTGGTGATCATGTTGCTGCAGTGGTTGTTGGAGGCCAAGAAATGGCAGGTCTTCCTGCGTCCAGAGCATATAATCAAACTGCCTGAGGCTTTCAGGATGATTTTATCGGGCATAGCCTTGTCTATGGCGACACCCAACCGAATGGGGGAATTTGCCGGGAGGGTGATGCATCTTCCCAGCGGACAGCGATTGCAGGGTGCTGCTTTTACTGTCATTGGTAATTTTGCGCAACTCATAGTAACCTGCCTCGCAGGAAGCATTGCCCTTTGCATGGAATGGCAGGATCAGCATCTGTATACTACTAGTGTGGGCATTGAGACGGTGCAATCGGTGCTTTTATGGGCTACTCCATTGACCCTCGTTTTTTTCATGCTCCTGTACTTTAAGGCAGGTCTTATTTTTAACTGGATCCTCTCGCTGCGCATGCTCGGGAAATTCCGGGATCAACTTGGAGCACTTTCTACTATTCCCAATAATGTCTTGTTGAAAGTATTGTTGCTCTCATCCCTTCGATTTGTTTTTTTCATCCTCCAATACTGGTTGCTTTTTACGTTAACCCATACTGGGATTGGCTTTCATGATACATTTGTTGGCATCTCCATCATGCTATTGTGGCTTGCCATCGTGCCCACTTTTTCTATCTTGGAACTGGGACTGCGTTGGGAGTTTGCCCTCTTGCTCATGGGGGCATTGACCGAGAATGCACTGGGGATAGCTGTTTCAGTAACTTCGGTTTGGCTGATCAACCTGATGTTGCCCGCAGCGGTTGGTGCCATTGGATTGTTGCGTTTCCGATCGAGGTAAAAATTATACAATCATCTTTTTAAGAAAACTTTATTCTTGTGTCCATTCACAGAACAAAATCAGACCGCCAATGGTTTTATATTTGCAGCATGCGACGTTTCCACAAAATAGTACTAGTATCCATTTTCTCTCTTGGCCTGATCAGGTTGAGTGCGGGCAATGATTTTTGTGGTCTTAGTAACATGTCATTCAATGCAGGAGAAGTGATCACGTATAAAATTTTCTACAACGTGATTGGTCTTTATGTAGATGCAGGGACCGCATCTTTCTCCATCTCCAATGAAAAATTCAATGCCAAGCCAGTCTACCATGTGGTGAGCCTGGGCACCTCCAATCCTTCCTATGACTGGATTTTTAAAGTGCGTGACCGCTATGAAACCTATATCGATACAGCAACATTGAAGCCCTATAAATTTGTAAGGCATGTGGAAGAGGGCGGTTTCAGGAAAGATGAGCTTGTATTGTTCAATCACGCTGAGAACAAGGCTGTAAGCACAAAAGGTACATTCCCGATTGCTGATTGCATGCAGGATGTACTCAGTTCCATTTACTATGCACGAAACATCAACTTCTCAAAATACAAAGTAGGAGAAAAAATTCCTTTTAAAATGTTCCTGGATGATGAGGTGCACAACATCTACATCCGCTACATGGGAAAGGAAATCATCAAGACCCGCTATGGCAAATTCAGGGCCATCAAGTTCAAGCCCATGCTGATCAGTGGTACCATTTTTGAAGGCGGGGAACTCATGAGTGTATGGGTTTCTGATGATGGCAACCATGTTCCTTTGAGGATTGAAAGCCCGATAACAGTGGGCAGCATCAAGGTAGACATGATGGGATACAGGAACCTTCGGTATCCTATGCAATCCATGATCAGCTTCAAATGATCAGATCAATGATTCCAACTGAACAGTTTCTTTTTTCCTGAAACCCTTTTCTGTTTTTTCTACTGTGCAACAAACCGTTGTGGCATCATGCTCAAGAAAAAGAACATGGTTGTTGGCTACTGCATCCTCCAGGTAAATTTCCTTTTCTTCCAAGCTGGTCATAGGGTACATGTCATAACCCGCAATATAAGGCAGTGGAATATGCGCTGCTGTGGGAATCAGGTCAGCTACATAGGCCAGGGTTCTGCCATTGATGTTGATCAGGGGGTGCATCATGGATCGGGTATGTCCATTGGTGAACATGATGTCAATGTTGCTGCTGAAGCTGGTTTTCTCTCCTTTTTTTTCTTCCACAAAACGGAGTCTTCCTTTTTCAAGGATGGGCAAAATGTTTTCTGAAAGAAAAGATGCTTTTTCCCTGGCGTTTGGTTTGGTGGCCCATTGCCAGTGTGCTTCACTGCTCCAGTAGTGGGCATTGGGGAAAGTCAACTCAAGCTTGTCATTGATCCTTGAAACCGCGCCCCCGCAATGGTCAAAATGAAGGTGTGTCAACAACACATCGGTAATGTCTGTTGGTTGAAATCCCAGCCTGAGCAGTGATCCCAGCAAACTCTCATTTCCGTGTGGAAAATAGTGGCTGAAAAACTTTTCTGATTGTTTGTTTCCCATGCCGGTATCAATGAGGATTTTTCTCTCACCATCGACTACAAGCAAACAACGCATCGCAAATGTGCAGCGGTTGTTTTCATCTGCAGGTATTGACTTTTGCCAAAGTGTTTTTGGGACAACACCAAACATTGCACCACCATCCAATTTGAAGAGGCCAGTATCAATGGAATAGACTTGCATATTTTTCTCTTGTGATGACTGCTTTGGTGTAGA
Organism: uncultured bacterium; assembly: GCA_903894575.1. Lineage (GTDB taxonomy): Bacteria > Bacteroidota > Bacteroidia > Chitinophagales > Chitinophagaceae > Pollutibacter. The sequence goes on along the minus strand of CAITQQ010000343.1, from coordinate 24,989 downwards.
GCAAGGCAAAAAAACTGATGATGAAGAAAACCATGAGTACAAGGATAGAATTCCTCATGCTTCCGGTGAGTTCTTCATTGTATGCGAACAGAAAGAGCCCGAGGGTCAATGCAATCTTTTCAGTAACATCATAGAAACTGAAAAATGAAGTGGTATCAGTGGTTTCTGGCAAGAGTTTTGAGTAGGTACTTCTGCCGATGGACTGGATGCCTCCCATGACCAATCCCACGCAGGCTGCCAGGATATAAAATTGGGTTTGAGAAGTGATGAAATAGCCCCAAATACAAATGGCCACCCATATAACGATGCCAACCAGCATGGTAGGGATGTTGCCAATCTTTTTTGACAACTTACTCAATGCGATGGCACCGAAGATGGCAACAATCTGAATCAGCAAAATGGTAAGGATGAGTTTGGGTTCATCTTCTGGCTTGGGGAAGATGTGTTTTTTGCTGTAGCCCGCAGCCACAAGCATAACAGTCTGCACCCCAACGCTGAGAAAGAAAAAAGCAGCCAGATAACGTTTCAGCGCGGGAATTTGCTGCACCTGGTTCCAAACTAGTTTTAGCTCATGAAATCCATTGATGAGGATATGCTTCTTGAGTTTTTTATTGCTCATGGTATTGGATGGCAGCACACGAAATGGGATTTGTGAAAACCCAAACCACCAAAGTCCGACCAATAAGAATGAAATCCTTGGTCCCAATGTTTTGTCTCCATTGTCCAATCCGAACAATGCCGGTTTTAAGATGATGACAAAGCAAATCAACTGCAACAACACACTGCCAATGTATCCCATGGCAAATCCCTTGGCACTCACACTATCGCGTTCATCCGGGCTTGCAATTTCAGGAAGGTAAGAGTTGTAAAAAACCCAGCTATTCCAGAAGCCCAATGCCGCAAGTGAAAAAAAGATGATGCCATATTCTATCCTGTCTGGCGTGAAAAAAAACAAGGCTGCGCAGGACATCGATCCCATCATGGTAAAAACACGCATGAAGGCTTTTTTATTGCCCCTGTAGTCCGCAATCGAAGACATGATGGGAGACATCAGGGCCACCAGAAAAAAAACAAGCGCCAGTGCATAGTTCTGCAGCGCTGTATTGATGACGCGGATGCCGAAGAAGCTGACATAGGAAAGCTCATCAGGATTTTTGTTGCTGGTGACCGCCACATAATAGGCAGGGAAAATGGTAGAAGTGATGACCAGGTTGTACGTACTATTCGCCCAGTCATACATTGCCCAGGCATTTTGAATCTTCTTCCTATTGGTTTGCATTGGCTAAAGCTTGTCCGTTAAGATAAGCAATATCAAGACAGCACCAAGCACAATTCTATACCATCCAAAGATCCTGAAACCGTTTTGTTGAAGAAAGCGGATAAAAAATCTGATGGCAAGCAGGGCCACAACAAATGCGATGCTGCTTCCCAACAAAAGGAAATTAATCCCCTGTGTATTCAGCAATGCAGGCTCATCTTTCCAAATGTCATAGAGGCTTTTGAGCGTGGCAGCTGCCATGGTTGGTACGGCAAGGAAAAAGGAAAAGTCTGCTGCCAATGAACGGGTGAGCTTTTGTTGCATTCCACCAATGATGGTCGCGGCGCTGCGGCTCAGCCCTGGAAACAGTACTGCCAGCACCTGGTACATGCCAATGAAAAATGCTTTTTTGTAGGTGATTTCTTCTTCTTTTTCAATGCTCTCCTGTTTGAACCATTTGTCTACATACAGCAGAATGACTCCTCCTGCAAAAAGCACAATAGAGATAAAAAGGGGCTTTTCCAGTACAGCCTCGATGTGTTTTTTGAACAATGCACCAAAAGCCAGGGCAGGAAGGATGGCAACGAAAAGCTTGAAATAAAAACTGACACGCTTGAAATCCATGAATTTCTTCCAGTATAAAACAACAACAGAAAGAATGGCCCCAAACTGTATCACCACCTCAAATAACTTTGTAAATGGGTCATCTCCAATGTTAAAAAACGCAGAGGCAATGACCATATGCCCTGTTGAAGACACGGGAAGAAATTCTGTAATGCCTTCGATGATGGCCAAAATAATGGCCTGGAATGTATTCATGAAAGAGGGATAAAATGGAGAAGACTAGGCCTTGGATTTCCTCATGATGGCATATACCTCAATGAGCAACCCTGCAACAATCATGATTGGTGCCAGGGTTATGCGCTTCATGCTATAGACTTCATTTTCTGCAAAAACATTGGGGTCTTCCCCTTTTCCGCCGGCCATCAACACAAGACCTATCGCGATAACGACAAGCCCGATCAGCATCCATTGCAGGTTTTCCTTTCCAAAAATTTTGTTGTTCTTCGTTTCCATGTATTGTTGTTTGTCAATATAAATCGTCCAGTTTCATTTTGAGATACTTCATCACACTCCTGTGGGTACTGATGAAGGTAATGCTAATTCCAATAATGATAAGCCCTGTGAACAGCAAGGCCAGCATGCCATTGTCTCTCAGTGCCTTGATTTCGGGTAACCACCAGTTTTCAACGCCATAAATGATCAATACAAGTGCAGCGATGGCAATGATGGCACTTGCCAATCCGTTCAGGATGGCCTTGGTGTCAAATGGCTTTGAAATGAACCACCTTGTCGCACCAACCATCTGCATGGTCTTGATCAGGAAACGGTTGGAGAACATGGCCAATTTAATGGTATTGTCTATGAGGATGATCACAATCAGCGCTAGAATCCCTGCCAATGCCAGTAGAAAATATCCTGTTTTTTTGACAATATTGTTCAGGTTGCTGACGACGGCATCAGGATATTTCACTTCACTGATGATGAAGTTTTTGGTGATCTCTTTGGTGATAATTTTCAGGCTGTCCTTGTTCACATAGGCAGGTTCCAGGTAAAAGTCGATGCTTGCCGGAAGAGGGTTGTAGTCCAAGACCTTGTTCCAGTCATCATTGCCGTCACCGATGAATTTTGCTCTTGCCGCTTCTTTGGTGACAAACTCCACATTGCGGGCATAGGGCTTGCTTTCAATCGATTTTCTTACCAATTCTATTTCGCGATCCGGACTACCATCCCTCACAAATGCATTGACCTGAACACTGCCCTTGAAATAGCTTTCCAATTTGCTGGCGTTGATGACCAGCCATCCAAGCATTCCAAGGATGAATAACACAAGGGCAACCCCCAAAATGGCCATAAAATAGGATGGTTTGCTGCGTTTCATTGATGCATTGCTCTTTGCTGTCATGTTCGGTTTGGATTTTGTTCCTCAATTACCCACGGTAATGATGTCAAAAATAGCAATTTTAAAGCGTTTGTGTATTTTTGCGGTTCCTAGAGGAAAGGTTAATTTTTTACACGCCCGCTTAAAGCAACAGAAATGGAATACGCATTCAGGAACATTGAACGGAAATGGCAGGAGAATTGGAAAGCAAGCAATGCGTACAAGGTGTCCAATGACACTACAAAGCCAAAATATTATGTACTGGACATGTTTCCCTATCCGAGCGGAGCTGGGCTTCATGTGGGGCATCCCCTGGGGTATATTGCCAGCGATGTGTTCAGCCGGTACAAGCGCTTGAAGGGTTTCAACGTTTTGCATCCCATGGGATATGATTCTTTCGGTCTTCCCGCAGAACAATACGCCATTGAACACGGGATTCCACCCGCTGTTTCAACCGATCAGAACATCGCCACCTTCAGGTCTCAGCTGGACAAGATTGGCTTCTGTTATGATTGGGAGCGTGAAGTGCGGACCTCTGATCAGGAATACTATAAATGGACGCAGTGGATCTTTTTGCAGTTGTTTGACAGCTGGATGGATCGCAAGCAGCAGAAGGCCAGAAGAATCAGTGAATTGATTGCCAGTTTTGAAGCAGAAGGCAATGCCTCCCATCCTTGCCCTGGCGAGAAGAATCTTTCCTTTACAGCTGCAGAATGGTTGGTGTTTTCAGCAAAAAGAAAGGCTGAAATCATCATGCACTATCGCCTTGCATTTTGTGGGATTGGAGAAGTGAACTGGTGTGAGGCCCTGGGGACGGTGCTCGCCAATGATGAGGTCATCAACGGCGTCAGCGAAAGGGGAGGTCATCCTGTTGTCAAAAAGAAATTGCGTCAATGGTACCTCAGGATCACAGAATATGCTGAACGCTTGCTGGCGGGGCTTCAAACCGTAGACTTCAGTGAAAGCATGAAAGACATGCAATCCAACTGGATAGGAAAAAGTTTTGGTGCAGAGATTGATTTTGAACTCGATCTTGTTCATGTACCTGCTGATGCTCCCAAACTCAAGGTGTATACCACCCGGCCCGATACCATTTTTGGCATCGATTTTATGGTCATTGCACCGGAACATGAGCTGGTAGCCTCTATCACTACAGCAGAACAATCCACTGCTGTTGCCAGTTACATTGACTATGTAAACAGCAGGAGTGAGCGTGAGCGAATGGCGGAGAAAAAGATAACAGGTGTTTTCAGCGGCACCTATTGTAAGCATCCGTTTGAAGACAGGAAAATTCCAGTGTGGATCAGTGAATATGTGCTAGCAGGATATGGAACCGGTGCCATCATGGCCGTTCCCTGCGGCGATGAGCGGGATTTCAAGTTTGCCAACCATTTCAATATTCCCATCACCAATATCATTGGATCTTTTTATGATGGCACTGAGGCCAATCCTACAAAAGAGGCCAGGCTTGAAAACAGTGGGTTCCTCAATGGCCTGCTGATGTCGGATGCCATTGCTGTTGCATTGGACAAATTAGAGGCTTTGGGAATCGGCAAACGCCATACCAATTACAAGATGAGGGATGCTGCTTTCAGCCGCCAGCGTTATTGGGGAGAACCATTCCCCATCGTTTGGAAAGATGAGGTAGCTGTTCCGCTCTCTTCAACTGACTTGCCTGTAGTGCTACCTCCGATGACAGACCTGAGGCCTGGTCCGGATGCGCAAGGCCCGTTGGCCAATCTTCCTGAATGGGCTGCATTTGATGGCGGTACAAGAGAGGTCAACACCATGCCTGGTTATGCAGGGAGCAGCTGGTATTTTTTACGCTACATGGATCCTAAAAATACCGATGCATTTTGCAGCAGGGAAGCCAGTGATTATTGGGGGCAGGTGGATCTCTACATTGGAGGTACAGAACATGCTGTGGGTCATCTGCTGTACAGCAGGATGTGGACCAAGGCCTTGTTTGACCTGGGCTATATTGGTTTCGATGAACCTTTCAAGCGCCTTGTGAACCAGGGCAAGATCGGAGGAGACTCCAGGTTGGTTTACAGGATCAGGGGTACAAAACAATTTGTTTCAGCAGGCCTAAAGGATCAGCACGAGACCGATGAACTGCACGTGGATGTAAGCATGGTAGATGGATTGGATCTTGATATGGAAGCCTTCAAGCAATGGAAACCTGATTTTGCTGAGGCAACTTTTATCACCGAAGATGGTGTTTACAAATGTGGGAGCCGACTGGAAAAAATGAGCAAACGCTATTTCAATGTTGTCAATCCTGATGATATTGTAGAGCGTTACGGAGCAGATACTTTCAGGATGTATGAAATGTTTCTTGGTCCGGTGGAACAGGACAAACCCTGGGATACCAAAGGGATTGAAGGGGTGCATCGCTTCATGAAAAAATTGTGGCGCCTGTTTTTTGATGTGGAGAAAGGTGCTGTATTCACTGATGCCACCGCTTCAGATGCCGCATGGAAGGCGTTTTACAAGATGGTGAAGAAAGTGGAAGAAGACACTGCGCGTTTTTCATTCAATACCGCGGTAAGCAGTTTCATGATTGGAGTCAATGATCTGACCGATCTGAATTGTCACTCCAAAGACCTGCTCGCCAAGTTCCTGGTGGTCCTGGCACCTTATGCACCACACATTGCGGAGGAACTGTGGACAGCGGTGGGGCAATCAGGCTCGGTGCTGGATGCCAGCTATCCAGCCATTGAAGAAAAATACCTTGTTGAAACTTCCAAAGAATATCCTGTAGCCATCAACGGCAAAACAAGGACTACATTGAACCTGGACATCAATGCTTCACAGGCAGATGTGGAGGCATTGGTTTTGGTGGATCCCATTGTCATGAAATGGTTGGAAGGGAAGCCCCCCAAAAAAATAATATACGTAAAAAACAAAATGATCAATGTAGTCCTGGGCTAGTGAAATGAAGTATTAAGGGGTTTTTGCAAAGTCAATCCTTCACTGAATATTTTGCTGTCCTTCCGTTCTATTGGTGTAATTTCACAAGGCATGAACCCACATTTAGACCCTGTAGGCAAATCTTCTATTTCTCCGGATGCGGAATACGAAAATACCATTCGTCCCTCCAGCCTGGAAGATTTTTCCGGTCAGCCCGGGATCATTGATAACCTCAAGATTTTTATCAAGGCCGCACAAATGCGATCTGAATCCCTGGATCATGTTTTGTTCCATGGACCGCCTGGTTTGGGAAAAACAACATTATCCAGGATTGTGGCGAGGGAAATGGGCGTCAATATCAAGGAAACGTCTGGCCCCGTGATTGAAAAGCCGGCAGACCTGGCGGGTCTTCTCACCAGCCTTGAGACCAATGATGTGTTGTTTATTGACGAGATCCACCGGTTGAGCAATGTCGTAGAGGAATACCTCTACTCTGCCATGGAAGATTACAAGATTGATATCATGATCGACAGCGGCCCCAGTGCCAAGACCATCCAAATCAATCTGAATCCGTTTACATTGATTGGTGCAACAACCAGAAGTGGATTGCTGACAGCCCCATTGCTATCAAGGTTCGCGATCAAATCAAGGTTGGAATATTATTCTAATGAGGTGTTGGAAAGAATCATCACCAGGTCTGCTGGCATTTTGAATACCAAAATCACCTCAGATTCTGCAGGGGAAATTTCCCGCAGGAGCAGGGCGACCCCAAGGATTGCCAATGGCTTGCTCAAAAGGGTCAGGGATTTTGCACAAGTGCTTGGCAATGGAGTTATTACCCTCGACATCACCAAACATGCCTTGAAGGCGCTCAATGTCGACGAACATGGACTTGATGAAATGGACAATAGGATTCTGACCACCATCATTGACAAGTTCAAGGGAGGGCCTGTTGGGTTGGGAACCATTGCCACAGCAGTGGGCGAGGAGGCGGGAACCATTGAGGATGTGTATGAACCGTTTCTGATCCAGGAAGGATTTCTTCAAAGGACCTTGCGTGGAAGGGAAGTCACCCGCCGTGCTTATGAACACCTTGGAAGAACACCCCAAAGGCCAAATGACAATTTGCTGTTTTGATATCATACCAATCTTTTGAAGACACTTCGATTCATATCTGTTTTGGTTTTGTTGTTGCTGTTTCAAGCAGGGCAAGCGCAGTATTTAAACCTCAATTTTCAAAATTTCAATTCAAGCAACGGCCTACCAGGAAATGATGTAGAATGCATCTACCAGGATAGCAGGGGTTTTATATGGGCTGGCACAAGGTTTGGATTGAGCATGTTCGATGGAACACATTTCAGGAATTTTTTGCATGATCCAATGGACGGATCAAGTTTGGGTGGTACACGAATTTTCAAGATGCAGGAGGATAAAAACGGTAGGCTTTGGGTGGCATCTGAAAATTTTGGACTTTCAAGCATTGATTTAAAAACGTTAAAAATCAGGAACTTTCCGATCCCCGTCAATCAGCAACTCGAAGATCGTTACATCAATACATTGTGGATAGATCAAAAGGGCCTGATCTGGATTGGTGCTGAAACAGGAGTTAGTTATTTTGATCCATATGCTGAACGGTACATCAAAGTCAAAGTAGAATCAATACATGCTGACAAAGAAATCGTCGCTTTTGCTGAAGATGCAAGGGGGATTTTATGGGCCGTTGATTACACAGGGTATATATTTTATAAAAAACCAGATGAGAAAATTTTCAAAGAGCTGGATCATAAAATGTCTATCGGTATTGTGAATGATGTTGTTGAGATACCTGACAGGTCCATATTGATTGCCAGTTCAAATGGTATTTTTGACTTACAGCCGCATCCTGATCCAGAGAGATCTATGGTGAAACGATCAGCAATACTGAGTAGCGCTACTCCTGTTACCGATCTCGGAGTGGATGAAAACGGTACTTTGTGGATCGCAAACCAACTGAAAGGAATCCAGCTCTATTATCAACATGGAGCTATATTAAAAGATCTCAACATATCCTGGCTTTCACCCCTTGATCCGGGAATTGCTATATGGAAGGATATTTTTATGGATAGGGAGGGTGGTATTTGGCTGGCAGGAGAGCATGGATTATATCACTACAACAGTGACTACAACCAGTTTAATATTTACAAGGCCATTGCCAAATTGAATGAGCAGTATTCTTTGGGTAGATATGTTGGACTCTCAAGTGCTGGTGATGATATCATCACGGTGGCCTATAAAGGAATCTCCATATTCAATAGAACAGGCAACAATTTTGTATTCATCAGCACCGACCCTGAACTTGCTAAAAAGTCAATTCAATACTTTAGCATATTTCAACTTTCTTCAAACAGGTGGTGGCTTGCTACCTCAGTTGGAATTATTGAGCTGCGAAAACGCGTTACTGATTATCTATTGTTAAAACCAATCGAATTAAAGGAAAATTCTTTGCTGGGGAATTCATTGATTTACTCCATTGCAAAGAATCCCAATGGGAGTTTTTGGTTTGCAACACCTCAAAATGGGTTATTGAATTATGATCCCAAAACGAGAGATGTTCAACAGTTCCTTTATTTTGGAAAAGATTCCACCAAGAAGAAATTCGAATACCTTGATATTGTTGCTAGTTCCGATGATGGTGATATTGTAGTTGGTCATCATCGGGGATTTGCCATCAAATTTCACGGTGAAAAAGAATTCACTCATATCGAACAATTGGTCAGTGAAAAATTTGATTTTTCAAAGCTCAGTGTTTATGACATGGAGTTTAGCGGTGGATATCTTTGGGTGGGTTCAGAGGGGGATGGATTGCTTTGTTTTGACTTCAAGCAAAAGAAGCTCAAAGTATTTACCATGAATGATGGATTGATTTCCAACTCCATCACTTCTTTACATGGCATGAGCGATGGTAAAATGCTCATAGGGACCAATAGAGGGATGTCAATCATGGACATCCCAACAGGTACATTCACCACTTTTCTTAAAAAAGACGGTTTGCCATCCGAGGAATTTGAAATTGGCGTAGACCACGATATCGATAAAAAAGAGTACTTCTTGGCCTCAACCGAGGGGGTTGTTTCTTTTTTCGACTGGAATTTAAGACAGAGCATCATCAAGCCGAAATTGATGCTGTATGCGGTAATGAGAAATGGCGAGTTGCTAAGTGATTCAATGGTCAATCTTTTGAGGAATAATCCAACCTTCAAGATAAAATACAGTGAGAGCTTGAATCTTGAATTCTCCACACTGAATTTTTCCAATGACAATGATTTTGTATTGCGGTTTAAAATGAAGGATGATGGAGAATGGAACATCAGCAATGCATCGAAAACGTTGTCATTATTTAATCTTGATGCGGGTAATTATGATATCACGGTTCAGCTCATGGGTAAGCGCAGTGGTATCATGTCAGAGCAGTTTAAGGTTAAGCTTGAAGTTTCACCCAACTTTTTCAAGACCAGGCTATTCAGGGTTTTATTGTTGTTTGTAATCCTCGCCCTGCTTTATATTCCAGTGAACAGGTACTTCAAGAGAAAGCTTTCAAAACAGAAACAAGCATTGGAGAAAAAACAAATATTGGAGCAGGAGCGGGTCAGGATAGCGATGGACCTGCACGACGATATAGGGGGCAATCTTACGGCACTTACATTGATGACCAGTCTGCTAAAGGATAAAGAAGTTGATCAATCCAGCAAAATGCTGATTGAAAAAATTGGAGAGGCTTCTGATAAAATGGTTCAGGACATGAATGAAATTGTCTGGGCATTGAACATCACCAATGACAGCTTGATCAGTCTGATGTCTTATCTTAGGCAATATGTCTCCAGCCGATTGTCTGCTTCCGAAATTCTACTTGAGTTCAGTGAACCATTGACTTACCCTGATATATTTGTCAGCGGACGGACAAGGCGTCATATTTTCATGATTGTCAAGGAGGTCATCAGCAATGCCATAAAATACTCCGGGACTACAAAAATCGACATTAAAGTAATGGTGGATGAAAATCTCAGGATCATCATTTCAGACAATGGAATGGGCATGCCTGAAAATTTTACGAATCAAACCATCATGGGTGGAGGCAATGGTCTGAACAACATCAAGAAAAGGGTAGAAATGCTCAACGCTTCCATCTTGTTCAAAAATGAAAAGGGGCTTACCGTTGTTTTCGATATGCCCCTTAAAAGCTTTGAAATTAAGTAGTAGCGCTATTTCACAATCAGCCTGAATCCATTTCCATGGATGTTCACGATTTCTACATTCGGATCATCCCTTAAGTATTTTCTCAGTTTGGCAATATATACATCCATGCTTCTGCCGTTGAAATAGTTGTCGTTGCCCCATATTTTCTTGAGGGCCAACTCTCTTTGCAACAAGTCATTCTTGTATTCGCTGAGCATTTTCAATAGTTCGTTTTCCTTGGGAGAAAGGGTCACCTTATTACCATCTGCAGAAAGCTCACGCAATTTTGGGATGAAATGGTATTTGCCAAGATCGTATTCAGTGTTTTCTTGTTCCCTGTTTTGCTCTTCATTTCTTTTCAGGATGGCTTTGATTTTAAACAGCAAAAGTTCTGAATCAAATGGCTTGGTGATATAGTCATCAGCACCAAGTTTGTAGCCCTTGATTTGATCTTCCTTCATGGATTTGGCAGAAAGGAAAAACAAAGGAATATCCGGATTGGTATCTCTGATTTCTTCTGCCAACATAAAGCCGTCCATTTTGGGCATCATTACATCAAGAAGACAGATGTCAAATTTTTCCCGTTGGAATGCGGCTAGCCCCAATCGACCATCTCTTTCCAGTATCACCTCATAGTCATTGAGTTCCAGGAAATTTTTCAATACGAGTCCAAGATTCGGATCGTCTTCGCAAAGCAGGATTCTAGGTTTTGTGTTGGATGACATATGAGTAGGTTTACAACAAATAAAATTATTAAAATTGGATAAAAGTCAAGGATGGCCAATAAAATTTTGTTAAACAGGATATATCTTATCATTTAATTCCGTTTTGCCGCTACCGGGCTGAATATTTTCAATGATGCATTCCAATAGCATGAATTTATCAATATATAACTGTCAGAAAATCAATTTTTTAGATGGATTCAAGGAATTTCATTCACAATATTTTTAGGTTTTGCATAATTCCTATATCTTCACATCGGTTTTTCATAGGATATTGGATTTTAAAACGGGCTGGATTTCTATCCGGGCCCTTTTTTTTTTACTTTAAACTGATCCTTCCCATCAGGTCAATTGATATTTTCTCTTCTGTCATCAAGGCATCCAGTATCTTTTTTGTAGATGTTTTTTCCACACCAGATTGCAGGATGATTTCCTCCTGTGTGCATGATTTTTTTGTTAGGAATTGAATGATTTTTTCAAGATCAGTAGTGAAATTATTTTCCCCAGAAACTGAATGTGCTTTCCTGATACAGCAATCACAGTAACCACATGCCATGATTTTCTGGTCGCCAAAATAACGTCCAATGAAGGCAGACCGGCATGTTACTGTTTTGGCATATGCTATCATGTTCTCGATGCGTTCGGTGAACTCCTTTTTTCGTTTGAAATAGGATTCATGATCAATATAGAGTTCATCAGCCTTGATGCGGTCTTGAAGGTAACAGATCTGCGGTGTTTCTTTTTTGGGACGATAGGAGATAATCCCTGCACGGTGAAGACCGGCAAGTTGTTCATGGATGGTGATCAGGTCTCGCTTGAGAATCCATGATAATTTCATTTCACTGATTTTAACGGCAATATCAAAAACTCCTGCATAATTCCTCAGCAAGGCTTTGATCATCGGCTCATATGCGGGATAACCATTTTCGAAATCCTGGATTGATGCCTTGTCGCTGATGAATTGAACCGTTGAGGGCATGTAGACCCTTTCCAGGTATGAAATAACATGTTCTTGTTTCAATGCCTGCAAACTGTAAACTACCTCATTCATTCCCAGCTTGAATTTCTCCATGAAGTCTTCCATCTCAAAGTCGAAATACCTGCCTTGTCCTATACCTGTAGGAACCTGGTGATAGTTGGCCAGTGCATGGTAAACTTTTTGGATGTTTTTCAGGTCGGGGAATCTGGTATTGGGCAACATCAGCATTTCCTGCATTTCAGTTTCCCTGTACAGCAAGTATGCATGGGCTGTTTTACCATCTCTTCCCGCCCGGCCCGCCTCCTGGTAATAGTTTTCAAGGCAATCCGGCATGTCTGCATGGATCACCATCCGCACATCTGGCTTATCAATGCCCATTCCAAATGCATTGGTGCAGGCGATGATCCTGGTATGGCCCTTGATCCATTTTTCCTGCTTCTCTTTTCTGGCTTCCTGGCTGAGCCCGGCATGGTAAAAATCACAACTGATGCCATGCTGATGGATCAGATCACTGATCTCTTTCGTTCTTCTTCTTGTTCTGCAGTAGATGATGCCGCTACCCTCAATGGCTTTTAGCAATTGCAGTATCCTGTTGATCTTGTCATCGCATTTTTCAGCGGAATACCGGAGGTTTTTTCTTGCGAAGGATGTCATGAAAACGTTTGGGTTTTTCATGATCAGTTTCTCTGCAATATCTTCTTTGACTTTTCCTGTTGCTGATGCAGTCAGCGCTATGACAGGAACCCGCGGCAAGTATTCCCGTATCCTTGCAATATGGAGATAAGAAGGACGAAAATCATAGCCCCATTGAGAAATGCAATGTGCCTCATCCACTGCAATCAATGCGATGGGAAGGGATAGAAGGCGCTCTCTGAAAGCCCTTGTTTCAAGTCGTTCAGGGGAGACATAAAGGAACTTGAGTGCATCGTTCATGCATGCATCCAGTGCATTCTCAGTATCCTGATAGCTCATGCCAGACATGATGGCCATTGCTGGAATATCCATTTCCTGAAGGCGTTGCACCTGGTCTTCCATCAATGCAATCAATGGAGAAATGACAAGACAGCAACCCTCCAAAATCATTGCAGGAACCTGGAAGCAGACTGATTTGCCGCCTCCTGTTGGGAGTATGGCCAGTGTGTCTTTTCCTTCCAATATACTATTGATGATTTCTTCCTGAGAAGCCCGAAACGCTGGATGTCCCCAATAGGTCAACAACACATCCTTGGGTGTCATCATGTTTTGGCTCATGTTGATTAAATCACTTTTTTGAAAAACAGCCTAACAGAATTGATGGCAAGCACCACATCACTCATGCCCATGACCAGTGCTCCCAGCGTTGGTGTAAGCAGTCCAAAAGCCGCTACGGGTATGGCAATGATGTTGTAGAAAAAAGCCCAGAAAAGGTTTTGCTTGATGGTGATATAGGTATGCCTTCCCAGACCCAACGCCGTTGGCAGCTGCTTCAATCCTGAGTTCATCAGCACCACCTGTGCACTTTGAATGGCAAGTTGAGAGGCTTCGCTCAGGGAGATGCCAATGGTGGCTTTTGCCAGTGCCGGTGCATCATTGATGCCATCGCCCACCATTGCTGTGGGAGTGGCCTTGTTGAGTCGGTCGATTGTTGCCAGTTTTTCTTCCGGACTTTGTTCTGCAATCACTTGGTCAATGCCCAGCAGCGATGCGATGTGATCGCATTTCTGTTTCCTGTCACCACTGAGCAAGATGGTTTTCAACCCACGTCCTTTCAGGTAAGCGATGATCTCTTTTGCTTCTGGCCTTACTTCATCCTGTACATCAATCCATCCAATCAGTGCATCATTTTTCAACAGGTATACGTTATGGGAATCCTCGCTTGTCTTGTCTTTTGCAATCTTGTAGGAGCCAGCCCAATAAATGTTTCCATCCTTGTCTGCTCCCTTCATTCCTGTGCCTTTTACTTCTTCAATGGTACTCCATCGTATTTCATCCTTTGTTTTGAACGCCGCTGAGATGCATTGTGCAATAGGATGATTGGAATATCTTTCGAGTGAATACACAATGCTTTTCCATTCCTGCTCTTCAATATTGATGGCCTTGTGATCCGCCAGCACAAAGGATCCTGTGGTAAGGGTCCCTGTTTTGTCGAATACCACCTGTGTGATGTTCCTGAAGTTTTCGAGGCTTGTTGCATTCCTGAAAAGGATACCAGATCTTGCAGCCCTGCCCATGCCAACGGCGATGGCTGCAGGTGTTGCCAACCCCATGGCACAGGGGCATGCAATCACGAGTACTGCAATGCTGCGCATCAATGCATGGGTAAATACATTTTCTGCCTGCGGGAGATTGGTCAGGTAGATATAGTTTCCAATGAAGGTCAACAACCCAATGCCCACCACCAGTGGAACGAAAATGCCACTGATCTTGTCTGCCAAATGTTGAATGGGCGGTTTTTCGCCCTGGGCCTGTTTGACAAGGTTGAGGATGCCTGCAAGTACAGTGTCATTACCTGTGGCAGTGACCTGTGCTTTCAGTGAGCCTGACTCAACAATACTTCCTCCAATGATATTGTCTTTTGCCACCTTGTGCACGGGAATGCTTTCGCCCGTGAGCAGGGATTCATTGACATGTGCATCACCCCAGAGAATTTTACAGTCTATGGGAACCTGCTCTCCACTCCTTACCAGCACAAGGTCTCCAACCTTCAGTTGTGTATTTTCTATAGGCAATATTACTTCCTGGTGGTGTTCATCAAATGCAATCATGTTGGCCATTACCTTTTGAGACTTCATCAGTGCCTTGAGTGCTCTTTGTGTGGATTGCATGGATGCATCCTCAAGGTAGTTGCCGAAGAAGACCAGCGTGATGATGGTTGCAGCAGTTTCATAAAACAAATACTGCTCACCTTGCCCCATCAGGGTTCCTATCAAGCTGTAAAAAAATGCTGCTGAGGCGCCCAGGGCAACCAGTACATTCATGTTGGGCATTCGGTTTCGGATGCTTTGGATGGCGCTTTTGCCAAAAAAGGACATGCCTACGAGGTATACTGGAATGCAGAGTGCCAACTGTAACCATGGATTCATCAGCCAGTGAAGGTGGACCCGTCGCTCCAGCATGTGCAGCATCAGCACCAAGGTGAATGGAAGGCAGAAAATCAGGCGCTGTGTTTGGGTAGACAATCGTTTTCTTTTCTTGGTTCCTTCAGGGATTTTTGAATCCACTACGTTATATCCAAGATCATTGATTCCTTCCTTAAGTTCATTCGTTGGTGATCCTTCAACGATCTCAAATGAAACATCTCCATCGATGGGATTGACCCTGATGTTTTGCGCCCCTTGTTTTCCAAGGTATTTGTTGATGGCAAGCGCACAGTTTGCACAGGTCATTCCGTCCACTTTCCACTGAATTGTTTCCATACTACGAATTTACTGATTAAATTACCTTTGCAGGATATGGAATTGATGAACCAAACCTACGAATTGTCAGCTTTGTCTGAAATAGCCGATCAGCTCGCTGCGCATGTCCGTCTTTACGAGGTGGTTACTTTCGAGGGGGACCTGGGTGCAGGAAAAACCACCCTGATCAAGGCCTTGTGTAAAGCGCTGGGTGTACAAGAGATGGTGAGCAGTCCAACCTTTGCCCTTGTGAATGAATATGAGGCCATCAATCTCGGCCCAAGAACCAGGGTTTACCATATTGACCTTTATCGCCTAGAAGACGAGGAAGAGGCCATCAGGGCCGGAATTGAGGACCATCTCTACAGTGGAGACCTCTGCCTGGTGGAATGGCCACAAAAAGCCTTGGGTATCATTCCAGACAATGTCCTCCGTGTGATCCTGGCTTCGCCGGATATTGATCATCGTCATATAAGGGTGCTGTCAGGTAAAAATTGATTAACTTGAATATTATTCATCAATGATGCCAAGGAAGCCCTATATCAGTTCAGGAATCAGTTTCGAGCCACTTGAAGAAACGCTGGATATCAAACCGTTGGGTTCTTCTTTATCCATCGCCATTCCCAAAGAAAATGCCTTTCAGGAAAACAGGATTGCCCTAAGCCCGGATGCAGTAGGGGTTTTAGTCAACAATGGTCACACGGTTTCTGTCGAAACCAAGGCAGGAGAGGGGGCCCATTTTTCCGACAAGGATTATGCAGAGGCAGGTGCCATCATTGTTTATGACAAAAAAGAAATTTTCAGGAGTGAATTGATTGTCAAGTCTGCTCCTGTTTCAGAGGAAGAACTTTCCTTGCTTACAGTTGGTCAAACCATTATTTCTCCCATTCATCTTCCCGTGATGAAATCACATATCCTGGAAAAGATGATGGAAAAAAAAGTGACAGCCCTTTCTTTTGAGAATCTGAAAGATGAGTCTGGTCACAATCCCATTGTAAGAAGCATGAGCGAAATTGCAGGGAGTTCCGTGATGCTGATCGCCGGACAATACCTCAGCAGTGCGAACAATGGCAAAGGCATGTTGCTGGGCGGTATCTCTGGCATTCCGCCCACGAAGGTTGTTATCATTGGAGCAGGCATTGTCGGTGAATATGCCGCCAGGACTGCATTGGCCATGGGTGCCAGTGTGAAGGTTTTTGACAACAATATTTACAAACTCAAAAGGTTGCAGAACAATATCGGTGTCCGGCTATGGACTTCAGTACTAGAGCCCAAAGTATTGGCCAAGCAACTCAAAACCTGTGATGTGGCTGTAGGTGCATTGACTTCTTCAGGAGGCAGAACCCCAGTAGTCGTAAGCGAAGAGATGGTTTCCATGATGAGGCCGGGAACGGTGATTGTTGACGTGAGCATCGACCGTGGGGGGTGTTTTGAAACTTCTGAAGTCACTTCACATGAAGAGCCGGTTGTCACAAAATTCGGTGTAATCCATTATGGTGTACCGAACATTCCATCCGGATTTGCAAGAACAGCTTCACAGGCCATCAGCAATGTACTCATGCCACTCTTGCTGACCATCGGCGATGAAGGAGGGCTTGAAAAACTGGTTTGGCACCAGCTCAACATCCGCAATGGCATTTATCTTTTCAAGGGCTCTCTCACCAATTTTCACCTCAGCCAACGCTTCAACCTGAAATATACCGACCTGAACCTGCTCATTGCAAGCCAGCGTTAAAACCAAAACAAATCAGATGAAAGCGATCATACCAGTTGCCGGTGCCGGAACAAAACTAAGGCCTCATACGTATACACAACCCAAGGCATTGATTCCGCTTGCAGGCAAGACAATCCTGAGCATCATCATTGATCAATTGGCAGATGCTGGTATCAAGGACTTTGTGCTGGTTGTTGGGTATTTGGGCAACAAGATCCAGGACTATGCAAAGGCCCATTATCCCCATCTCAACATCACCATCATTCAACAGCATGAACGCAAAGGCCTTGGGCATGCAGTGTATTTGTGCAAAGAGGCAGTTGCCAATGATGAGGTTATCATTGTATTGGGAGATACCATTTGCGAGTACAACGCAATTGAATTCCTTGCCACTGAAGGTTCAGTGCTTGGTGTAAAAAAAGTGGATGATCCCCGAGATTTTGGTGTTGCAGAAACGGATGAGTCCGGGAATGTTAACCGGGTGATTGAAAAGCCTCAGATTCCAAGAACAAACAATGCATTGGTGGGAATTTACAAGATCAGGGAATCAGCCCAGTTGTTTGATTGTTTATCCAGTATCATGGGCGATACAAACCAGGCAGGGGAAGAGCATGGGCTCACTCCAGCCTTGGAGTGCATGATTGCTGGGGGAACACATTTCACCACTTTCAAAGTCTCCAATTGGTTTGATTGTGGCAAAAAGGAAACCTTGCTTGAAGGCAATGCCACCCTCCTGAAAAAATGGGGTGGTGAGGTAGCTGTTGAACATTCATTTGAAAACACCATCATCATTCCACCCGTTAGCATTGCTCAGGGCTGTGAGATCAGGAATTCCATCATTGGACCCAATGTATCGATTGGAGAAAAAACCCTGATCCAGTATTCTATTGTAAAGGATTCGATTGTTGGGGCCTATTCCAAATTATACGATGTGGTGCTGCATGATTCCCTGATTGGTTCCGATACTGAAATCAAAGGAGAGACCAGGACGCTCAACATTGGCGACAATACAGAAATTGACCTGGGATAAGCAGCCTTAGCTGATTTTTCCCACCATCTCTGAAGGGATTACCCATGCATCAAATTCAGCCTCAGTAAGGTATCCCAACTTCACTGCCATTTGTTTCAGGGTTGTTCCTTCCTTGTGTGCTTTTTGGGCAATTTCAGCGGATTTGTAATAACCGATTTTGGTATTGAGTGAAGTAACCAGCATCAGTGAATTGTTCAGGTGCTTGTCAATATTTTCGTAGAGAGGTTCAATACCAACAGCGCATTTGTTGTTGAAACTTACGCAACCTTCTCCGATCAATCTTGCACTGTGCAGGAAATTATAGATCATCATGGGTTTAAAAACATTCAACTCAAAATGACCGGTAGCGCCACCAATGTTGATGGCAACGTCATTGCCCAATACCTGTGCTGCAATCATGGTCAGGGCTTCGCATTGGGTGGGATTTACTTTTCCAGGCATGATGGATGAACCGGGTTCATTGTCTGGAATGAAGAGTTCTCCAATACCGCTCCTTGGTCCTGATGACAGCATGCGAATGTCATTGGCAATTTTCATCAGGCTGACAGCCACGGTTTTCAGTGCTCCATGTGCTTCAACAATGGCATCATGGGCAGCCAAGGCTTCAAATTTATTCTCTGCGCTAACAAACGGCAGTCCTGTAAGATTTGCTATATGTTTGGCAACATTTTCTGCATAATTTTCCGGGGTATTGATGCCCGTTCCTACAGCTGTTCCACCGAGGGCAAGTTCTGACAGGTGCTCAAGTGTATTTTTGATGGCCTTGATGCCATGGTTGAGTTGTGAAACATAGCCACTGAATTCTTGTCCAACGGTCAATGGCGTAGCATCCATAAAATGGGTTCTACCAATTTTTACCACATGCATAAAGGCCTTGCTTTTTGCTGCAAGCGTGTCCCTCAGCAGTTCAATGCCAGGAAGTGTTACTTCCATCAACATCTTATACGCAGCGATGTGCATGGCTGTTGGAAAGGTATCATTGGAGGATTGGGATTTGTTGACATCATCATTGGGATGAAGGAATTTTTCCTTGTCACTCAATGAACCGCCTTTTTTTACATGTCCTCTGTAGGCAACCACTTCATTGACATTCATGTTGCTTTGCGTACCACTTCCAGTTTGCCATACAACCAATGGAAAATAATCATTGAGTTTTCCTTCCAGGATTTCATCGCATACTTCACCAATAAGCTTTGATTTTTCATCGGACAATACACCCGCTTCAAAATTGGTGATGGCAGCCGCTTTTTTCAGGTAAGCAAAAGCATAAATGATTTCTTTTGGCATCCTGTTGATGTCTTGAGCAATCCTGAAATTGTCAATGCTGCGCTGGGTTTGGGCTCCATAGTACGCATTCGTTGGTACACTTACTTCGCCCATTGTATCTTTTTCAATCCTGAATTCCATGTATATGATTTAGAGATGCAAAATTAATGAATGTACTGGCATTAAAAAGACCTGTTTTTACTGGTCCAATCTTTGATATAGTCAGCAATTTCTGTTGAGGATGTGCCTGGAGGAAAAAGCTGACCAACTCCCATCTCCTCAAGCGCGCGTCTGTCTGCTTCCGGAATGATACCGCCGCCGGTCAGCAATACATCATCCATTTTGTTGGCTTTCATCAACCCAATGATCCTGGGGAAAACAGTCATGTGCGCACCCGAGAGAATGCTTACACCGATGGCATCTACATCCTCCTGCAAGGCTGCCTCAACAACCATCTCAGGAGTTTGCCTCAAGCCTGTATATATAACCTCCATGCCAGCGTCCCTGAGTGATGTGGCAATCACCTTTGCACCCCTGTCATGCCCGTCCAGTCCTACTTTTGCAATCAGTACGCGAAGCGGTCTCTTTGTTTGTTGATTTTCCATGTGTTGGTTATTGTGCCAGTAGTGTCAGGAAATGTCCAATTCTTCTGGTGGTGGCTTCTTTTCCTATCCTGAAGGCGATGTCAAAAACAGTGGGCCCAAATTTGGCACCGACCAGCATGATGCGCAGGGGAAGTTGTAGCTCTCCGGGTTTGATGCCAGCAAGGGTAGCGGCTTCCTTGAATGTATTTTCAATCACTGCGGCGTCCCATGTTTCAATCTCCTGAAGCGTTTTTTTCCATCCCTCAAAAAACAGTTGCTTTTTTTCATCCCATTTGGGTTGAACAGATGCCACATCAATCTGTACGGGGTCTTGGAAGAAATAGGCAACCTGTGCTACAAAATCATTGAGCAGCTGGCATCTTTCCTTCACCATGGGAATGATCTCTGTCAGGGCTTCTTCAGTTGCCTCGATATCGTGATTCTTTAATATTTTTTGTACCAAAGGAAGCAGTCTCTTGGTTTCGCTTTTTTTGATCCATTCCTGGTTGAACCATTTGGCTTTTTCAAAATCAAATTTTGCTCCTCCCTTGTGAATTCGGTCTATTGAAAATCGCTCGATGAGTTGCTCAAGGCTGAAGATTTCCTCACCTGTTCCATCATTCCATCCCAGCATGGCCAGCATGTTGATGAATGCTTCAGGAAGAAATCCCATTTCCTTAAAACCCTTGGTCAGTTCATTTGATTTGGGGTCCTGCCAGTCCATGGCAAAAACGGGGAATCCAAGCCGGTCTCCATCCCTCTTGCTCAGTTTTCCTTGACCATCCGGTTTCAAAATCAGTGGGAGATGGGCCCATTTGGGCATTTGGTTTTTCCAACCGAGATAGTCCCAGAGCAGCACATGAACCGGGGCTGAGGGCAGCCATTCTTCTCCCCGGAATGCATGGGTGATCTTCATTTCATGGTCATCTACTACCACGGCCAGATGATAAGTGGGCATTCCGTCTGCTTTGAGCAGGACCTTGTCATCCACCTGATCGGTATTGAATACAATTTCACCCCTGATCATGTCATGCAAGGTGATTTCAGTTGAGGCTGGCATTTTGATCCGAACAACATATGGCGTTCCCTGATTGATCAGCTCATCGACTTTATCAATTGGCAATGTCAGGGAATTGTTCATCCCAAGACGAATCTTGCTGTCGTATTGTGGCGAAGGATTGCTTTCAGTGCGGAAGGCCTCCCTCATTTTTTCCAACTCCTCTGGGGTGTCAAATGCATAATAAGCATGTCCTTGGGCTATCAGCTGCTCTGCAAATTTTTTATAACTGCTTTTCCTTTCGGATTGGCGGTACGGGCCATAGGCTCCTTCTTTGTGAGGGCCTTCGTCAGGAGAAATCCCACACCATTCAAGGCAGTCAAGGATATATTGTTCTGCACCAGGTACAAAGCGCCCCTGGTCAGTATCCTCAATCCTGAGGATGAACGTTCCATTGTTTTTTTTGGCAAACAAATAATTGAACAAGGCAGTTCTGACTCCCCCGAGATGGAGTCCTCCTGTTGGACTGGGTGCAAAACGTACCCTGATGTTGGATGCTGTCATCCTGCAAAGATAAGCAGATCAGCCTGATGCAAAAATGTTCTAAAAAGGGAACCCTCCCTTAGACAAGGGAGGGTTCATTCCAACCAATATTACCATGTATGATAAGTCGTTAATTATCTGTTCATGAACTTTTCAGTTCTATTTTCTGTCTCGTTCAGCAATCTCAGGTTATAAATTCCTGCAGGCTGGTTTCTGACATCAATTATTTTTGTTCCTGCGCTGGCTTTCCCTGCGAGAATTACATGCCCAAAATTATCTACAACTTGGTATTCGTAAGCTTCTGCTGCGACAACAATTACTGGTTGTTGGGCTTGTTTTATTATTTTGAAAATTCCTGCTCCATTGCTTTTGTTTTCAATGGTAACACTGTTGCTGAATTGGACTGAGCCGTCTTTTTCAATGAATTTCAGCATATAAGTGTAAGCCGCTGGTTCAACAACTTGGTGTACATAACTGTTCGCATTCAGTGCTGGTCTGGCCACTTCTTTGAAATCACCTTCCTCTGTTGCAACCATTACACTGATTGCAGCTGTTCCTTTCAGGTTGGTAGCATTCCAGTTGAGCTTGTTGCCATTTTTAACTTTAATTCCAGTTACAATCGTACCGCTATTGGCACTTGTAGTTGTCGTTGTAGAAGCTGTTGTCCCGAAATAATTGCCATCAATGGTATAGGCCCCGAGGCTGCCATAGTCATTGCCAGCATTAACATTGCCTGTTCCATCTATGATTACATAATAGGTGCCAGCGCTCAATGTTGTATCGATTCTTGCATGCATGGAGTCGGCAATCTCAAATGTGCTGATTTCTGTTCCTTTTCCATCCTGGAGGATGATTTTAACATCAAGGTTGGCTCCGCTGTTTCCTGTTCCTACATTGAATGGGGTAACAGTCAGTTTGAGCGCACCCTTTTGGCTCAGGTCTAAACGGAAATAATCCTTGTCTTCAGTTGTAGAAATGACGCCAGCTTTGCTAAAAACATTGTTGCTGATGATCACTGGGCTTGCACTGGTGTAAAGGTCAGCAAAATCATCTGGTCTGAATGTAAAACCGTTCTTGGAAGTAATTACTTTAAGGTTGTCTTGGAGGAAAGTACAACCATTGGGGGTAGGTCCGAAGTTCCACTGTGTAGCATTTCTGGAAGCAACATTGCCCATGATGGGTCCCCAGGAAGTTTCTCCTGTCCCAATCCCTGTATGATAAGAGCTTGTAAGTGTACATGTGGAGGTATAGGCAGATTGGTGGTATAAGCCCAATGCATGTCCGGTTTCATGAGAAACAGCTTCTGCCACTTTTCTAGCATTGTTTCCCAATCGATCACTGAAAACAAATGCGGGTGTATCGTCACCCCAGGTGAAGGATGTTACATAAGCGATGCCAGCAACGCCTGCATACCATGCGCTAGTAGGGGTAACAATTATGCGTATTCTTTGGGAGAGAGGTGCTGCAAGAAATTTGGAAATGTCGGTAGTTACGTTGATGTTGAAAGGCCTGAAATCTTCTGCAATTCTGTTGAATGATTCAGTGATTTGTGCATCAGTCATGGCTGCAGGCAAACAGGAAAACGGAGTGCCATAATTCCACATGGAGCTGTTGACATCGTGTCCGTCAAAATCAATGTAAATAGTAGCTGCTGCTGTAGGATAACTGTTCAATGTTGGAGCGGCAGTTGTTGCGGTTGCTGTAAAAATGGCAGCAAAAAGTACAATGAGGGAAAGATTTTTCATAAAATGGAGTTGTAGGATTGGAATTGGAATTGGTAGGGTATTGGATTAAAAACGGGCCATGTTGAGCTTACTCAACGATCATTTCTTTTAAATTGATTTTTTTGATGATGTTGTTGCCGGCATTGTCCATGTTCAATTCAATGCCATCCTGAAAACCACGTCCCAGCATTCTGCCGACATATTTGATTTTATTGTCCTGATCCATTGTTTTGGAAATGAACAGGTTTGCCTTGTAGTTAGAACTTTCTATAACAATGGTTTGCAAATTGTCATAAACCTTCTTGTTGGATTTAACCACGCCAGTAACATGAAAGCCCTGGGTGAACTTTACGTCAACCGCGGTACCTGGATTGAGGTTGAAAAGCCCTTCAACTGCACTGGGTAGAAACTTTGCTGTTTCGGGGAGAGCGTCAAACATCCTTTGTGCGGCTGCATTGTTGGATATTGCTGCAAAAAAAAGAAAGAATGTGAAGGATGTAAAAAGCTTTTTCATAAAATGGATTTGATTGGTTACAACAAAGTAACGACGGCCAAAACCATAATATTATGCGATTAGTATTTATTCATGCAGATTGAGTATTAGTACTTAAACCGGTTAAGTTAAATGTTGCAGTAATTACGCAAATCCACTTAATCTTTATATAAAAGGCAAAATAAAGACACTTCTGAGAATGTATAAGTCAGTATGTGCCAACAGAGAGCATGACCAAGGTGCAGGCCTCTAACGCATCAATTCCCTTGTTGGTTGCCTCTATAAAGAAGTTGGGATTTTCTGCTCCGGGATTGAAGATGATCCGCTTGGGGTTGAGCGAAAAGATGTAGTTCTGGTAGGCTTTTTGCCTATCCATATTGAGGTAAATGGTTACGGTGTCAATGCCTTCAAGATGCTGTTGAGAGTTTCCAACAGGAACACCGTCAATCATGAATGCATCCCTGCCAATGGCTTCCACAGGATGACCTGCAGCAACCAATTTTTTTACAGCCAAATGACTGTATTGCTCCGGGTTGGATGATGCACCAAGGACAAGTGTTTTTTTGCTCGACATACAATTTGGGCATAAAAAAGCCGGTTGGAAACCGGCTTTAATTTTACAATATTGGTCAAACCAGCATTACTACTGGGTTCTCCATGTATTTTTTGAGTGTTTGAAGGAAACCAGCACCTACTGCTCCGTCGACACTCCTGTGGTCGCAGCTCAAGGTGACTTTCATCATTTGGGTAGTGGTGAAACCTTCCCCTTTCCTGATCACCACCTCTTTGATCTTGCCGACGGCAAGAATACAGCTGTCTGGAGGATTGATGATGGCAGTGAATTCATCAATGTCCATCATTCCGAGGTTGGAAATGGTGAACGTATTGCCGGTGAAATCTTGTGGTTGAATTTTTTTGTTCCTTGCCTTGTCATAGAGCTCTTTGGATTCCAAGGCTATTTGAGAGAGGCTTTTTTGGTCTGCAAACCTCAATACTGGAACAATCAGTCCTTCAGGAAGGGCAATGGCAGAGCCGATGTGCACATGGTCGTAGGTTCTGATGAAATCTCCCATCCAGCTGCTGTTTACGGCAGGATGTTTTTTCAATGCCAGGGCTGAAGCTTTGATCAGCATGTCCTGGAAAGATATTTTGGTAGGGCTTACCTCATTCATCTGTGCACGTGCCTTGATGGCATTGTCCATGCAGATTTCCATGGTCAGGTAGAAATGAGGGGCAGT
>CAITQQ010000342.1 GCA_903894575.1 uncultured bacterium | reverse complement strand
CAACCTACCTTGAAGAACCTCAACAGGGATTATGAATTCATGCCCAAATTTGGAAAACAGGTTGGCCTCAGACAAATTATCATACCCTGCATGTACAAGAACTATATTTGCTTTGCAAAGCTCGAATTTTGATCAAGCAACGTGATAGGAATTTTTAAGCATAACAACCCCCTTGCCCTGCTGCTGCTGGCTTTGCTGGCCTTACTGCCAGGAATGACCGGTAACCTGATGGCAAGTACCGCAGTGCCGGCTGGTGCTACAGCCATTTTCAACACATTGTCTGGACACCTTTCTTTTCTTGATGGATCCGGGGGCATACTGGGTAAAATTTTCTATTCAGCACTGTTGCTTGCGGAGGCTTTGATCCTTAACAAGATCATCTCCGACCACAAGCTCATGGAAAGAGCGGGCTTTATCCCTGCCATGTCTTTTTTGTTGCTCAACACCATACTGCCTTTTCATCCAGGTTCGATTTTTCTTGTGCTCAATGCAATCTTCCTGCTTTTGTTGAAATTGCTTATTGTGATGTATAAACAAAGCAATGCGAATAACCAGCTCCTGCTGACAGGTTTTGTTGTTGGATGCATGGTATCGATGAACATCAACTATTTGATCCTGTATATCTGGATAAGCATTTCTGTCATGATCATGCGACCTGCGTCTACAAGAGAATGGCTGCTTGCTTCAGTTGGCTTTATCCTTCCCTTCTATTTTCTTGCCTCCGGATTGTACCTGCTGGATAAACTGAATCCTTCAATGATTTTTCCCGGATTTTCAATAGGCTTGAGGCTTCCTACCTTGAATCCCATGGAATGGACCAAGACCAGTCTGTTTTTGATTTTGCCATGGATTGGGCTGTTTTCGTTTAACAGTCAAATTGGAAAAATGATGATCCAGGCCCGAAAAGCATACCTCATCATGCTGATCCTACTCCTTGCCATCCTTGTAAGCGGTCTGTTTTCCATCAAGGACATTTCAACAACATTGATGTTGATGCTTGTACCTTCAGCCTTGCTTTTTGCTCCGCTTTTTCTTTCCTTCAAAAGAAATTTTATCCCTAATTTGATCCTGTTGGTACTTATTATTCTTGCATTGCTGCGTTAAAATTCAAACTGCAGGAAGCACATTGGGGGAAAGGTCATAAATTTGTACAAAATGTAATCCAATGAAATTTGGTGTTGTTGTATTTCCTGGGTCCAATTGCGACCGTGACATGATCGGTGCCCTGAGGGATGACCTTGGTCAGGAAGTGGTTGAACTCTGGCACAAAGACAATGATCTTTCTGCTTTTTCAACCGAAGATTGCATCGTGCTCCCAGGTGGATTTTCCTATGGTGATTACCTTCGCTGTGGAGCCATCGCCAGGTTCAGCCCGATGATGCAACAGACCATTGCTTTTGCCCAGCGTGGTGGAAAAGTGCTTGGGGTCTGCAACGGATTTCAGATTCTTTGTGAATCTGGCCTGCTCCCCGGAGTTTTGCTCAAAAATGCCAACCAGCAATTCATTTGCAAGAATGTTCATATCATCGGAAGCGAAAACAAGGCGCTGAAAATTCCCATCGCCCATGGCGAGGGGCGTTTCCAGGCGGATGAAGAAATGCTGAAGCGTATTATTGACAACGATCAGGTCATTTACCGTTACTGCGATGAAAATGGGAACATCACGCCAGAAGCCAACCCAAACGGTACACTCCACAATATCGCCGGAATCTGCAATGAGGAGAGGAATGTATTTGGCATGATGCCACACCCCGAAAGGGCCTGCTCAGGCAAAATTGGCAACACGGATGGAATCAGTGTTTTCAATACTTTGCTCCTTCAGCACGTCAAGGATGCAGTAATCGCTTAAACCATTTCAGATGAAAAAATATTTTTCCTTCCTATCCTTTATTTTTCTTTCAATTTCAGGTTTTGCCCAAATGGGATCTGCAAAACAGGTAAGCTGGACCTATGCTTCCAAGAAAATTGGCGACAAACAATATGAAGTGAAAATGACCGCAACAATTTCCGGCAATTATCACCTCTATGCCCAAGTTGCCGGAGTGGAAGGGCCTGTTCCAACCACCAT
Source organism: uncultured bacterium (assembly GCA_903894575.1). Classification (GTDB taxonomy): domain Bacteria; phylum Bacteroidota; class Bacteroidia; order Chitinophagales; family Chitinophagaceae; genus Pollutibacter. Next base: position 9,128 of record CAITQQ010000342.1, on the reverse strand, counting down.
CACCTTCAATCCCAACCCCTTGTTGATCACGGAGGGTAAGCCTCTTGAGCAAGGAAAGAAAATCACCAAGATGGAAGAAGCCTGGGGTGGCAAAGTGAACTATTATGAAAAGACGGTAACCTTTGTGCAGGTGGTCAATGCAAAAACAAAAGCAAAAACAAGCCTTAATGGCAAAATAGAATTTATGGTATGTAACGATGAGCTATGCCTGCCGCCAGCAGAGGTTCCCTTCAAGATTGCCATTGGCGGCTAGAAATACATCATTATGAAAAAAACTCTCCTCCTGGGGTTGCTGTTGTCCCTGTTTTTTGTTCAGTTTTCAACAGCCCAGGAAACCATTCAAGCCATTGAATGGAAAGCCATTTCCAAAAAGACCGCCAACAATAAGTTTCAGCTGATTTTCTCTGCTGAAAACAAAAACAACTGGGAAATCTATGCCCCGGATGCCAATTTTGACGGCATCCCCTCTGGAGGATTGGTATTGCCCGATTCTGCTATCATTACTGTGCAAGCATTAAAAGCTTCCTCAAAAGGGGAGACAGTAAAAAGCATGATCTTTGAAGGTCAGTCCTATGAAGTATTTAAGAAAAATGCTGAATTCGTTGCTGAAATAGAATTCCCAACAACTGTACCTGCTACCCTTCAGGTAACACTGAACTACTCTTATGGAAAAGATGATTCTTTTTTTCCAGGTGAATCAGCATCATTTGAGATAGCACTGGAAGGCGGCACTGCGGCCAAAACCAGGATCCTGATTCCTGGACTCGATCCCACTAAACCCCTCCAAGATTGTGGTACTCCAGCCTCAAAAGAAGATAGTAGCTTGCTTTCCATTTTCTTGTTGGGATTGCTGGGAGGACTTTTTGCCTTGCTGACGCCCTGTGTTTTCCCAATGGTACCCCTGACCGTATCCTACTTCACCAAACATGGCGGAGACAAAAAAAAGGGCAAACGCCTGGCCATTGTGTACGGATTGTTCATCTTCTTGATCTATGTATCCTTCAGCATTCCATTTCACCTCATTGGGAATGTGAACCCCGCCATATATAACGACATTGCTACAAATGTTTACCTGAACACGGCTTTCTTTGCCATATTCATCTTTTTTGCCATTTCTTTCTTCGGCTATTTTGAAATCACCCTTCCTGGAAACCTCGCCAATTCTGCCAATGCAAAACAAGGCTCAGGTCTGGCGGGAGTGTTCTTCATGGCATTGACACTGGCCATCGTATCCTTCTCCTGTACCGGCCCGATCCTGGGAACACTGCTGGTGGGCACTGCAACACAAGGGGCATGGCCATTGACTGCAGGTTTGGCAGGATTTGGCGTAGCACTGGGCCTTCCTTTTGCCCTTTTTGCGCTTTTCCCCCAATGGTTGAATTCCTTGCCAAAGAGCGGCAGCTGGTTGAATACCGTAAAAGTTGTGCTGGGCTTCATCGAATTGGCATTGGCCTTGAAATTCCTTTCCAACGCTGACCTCGTGGCCCATTGGTCTATCATCAAAAGAGAGATTTTCTTTGGCATCTGGATCCTTATTTTCCTTTCCCTTTTCTTATACCTCATGGGATGGATCAGGTTCCCTCACGACAGCAAAGGAGAAAAGATTTCCCTGTCCAGAAAATTATTTGCCTTTGCCGTTTTGGCGTTTACCTTGTACATAGCCCCTGGAGTAACCAATACAAAATGGGCCAATATCAGCCTGGTCAGTGGATTTCCTCCACCTGTCTGCTACAGCGTATACGAAGCACCCATCAACTGCGATGAGCCACTGAAAGATTATGATGAAGCACTGGCCCTTGCCAAAAAACAAAACAAGCCCCTGTTGATTGACTTCACTGGGTGGGCCTGCGTCAATTGCAGGAAGATGGAAGAAAATGTATGGACAAAAGCTGAAGTGCAGGAATTGATGGAAAAATATATCCTTGTTTCATTGTATGTGGATGACAAACAAGTACTCCCGGCCAATCAGCAAATGGTCTACACCACAAAATCAGGCGCTACGGTAAACATCAAAACAGTTGGCAACAAATGGAGTTTATTCCAGACAGAAAATTTTAATGCTACCTCGCAGCCCTGGTATGTAGCCATTTCACCGGATGAAAAATTACTGACCTCTCCTGTAGGCTATACCCCTGATGCATCAGCCTATGCCAGCTGGCTAAAATGTGGACTGGATGCATTCTCCAATGCTTCTAAATAAGAGAGGGACCGAAAACGGTCCCTCGTACTGCTTATGAGAAAAAACTATATTTTAGAGCGCAACCTGGTGCTCCACCATTAATTTTCTGAGATTGATCAATCCGTAACGCATTCTTCCGAGTGCAGTATTGATGCTGCAATTGGTCTTGTCAGCAATTTCCTTGAAGCTGAGGTTGGCGAAATGCCTGAGGACAATTACTTCCCTTTGGTCTTGTGGAAGCATGTCGAGCATTTGACGGACACGCTCATGGCTTTGGCTCCTCATGATGACACCCTCAGCGCCTTCTTCAGACAGGTTAAGGTTTTCAAAAATATCATGTTCATCGTTGCTGTGTACAATGGGAGTCCTCTTCACTTTCCTGAAATGATCCACACAGAGGTTATGAGCAATCCTCAAAGCCCAAGGGAGGAATTTACCCTCATCAGTATAGCTGCCAGAACGAAGGGTATCAATGATCTTGATAAATACTTCCTGGAAGATATCTTCAGCCAGGCTCCTGTCTTTGACAAGGATGACGATGGAAGTGAAGATTCTGTCCTTGTGCTTTTTGATCAACTCTTCCAGTGCGATGGAATCGCCGTTAACAAAAAGCTGAATCAGTTGTTGGTCTGTGAGGTTGATAGAAGATTTCATGGAATGGTTTTTAGCTGCTTGGATTTGGTTTTATGATACCTTTCGTTGATATCATACATCAAAGCTAAAATTATCTGACAGCCATCAAAATTTTGAGTGATCTAATTTTGGCAATTACGTATTTACTTGTAAGCAATATAAGCGTATAAATGTCAAAGCCCTGTTAATGGCGGGAAAAAGTACTCGACCAATTGAAGCAACTTTAATTTTATATTTGTAATTCATTATGCCAAAACCCGCAACAGCAAAGGAAAAGAAGAGGACAGGAAAAACAATTGTGCCCAGCGACTCGATTCAAATCCAGGGAGCACGCATGCACAATCTACGGAACGTATACGTAGAAATACCTAGGAATAAGCTCATCGTGGTAACGGGTGTTTCGGGCTCTGGGAAATCATCCCTGACCATTGACACCCTTTTTGCAGAGGGTCAAAGAAGGTATGCAGAAAGCCTCAGCGCCTACGCAAGGCAATTCATGATGCGCATGGACAAGCCAGATGTGGATCATATCGCTGGCCTTTGCCCTGCTGTTGCCATTGAACAAAAAGTAATCACCAGAACGCCCCGTTCTACGGTGGGCAGCATGACAGAAATCTATGATTACCTGCGGCTGCTATTTGCCAGGGTTGGAAAAACCTTTTCCCCCATTTCCGGCAATGAAGTCAAAAAAGATGATGTTCGGGATGTGCTGGATTTCATCAAAAAATGCAAAGCTGGTGACAAGCTTTATTTGCTTTCATCATTCCCTTTGGGCAGCAAGAGAAAACCAGCTGAGGAATTGGGAATCTTGATGCAGAAAGGATTTTCAAGGCTGTATGACAATAGTGCAGGAGAAATCCTGCAGTTGGAGGAATTGGTGGAAAATAAAAAATGGAAGCCCACCCGGGAAACCTATTTGTTGATTGACCGGTTCGTGGCCAAGGATTTTGATGAAGATGAGGAGAACAGGATCCTTGACTCCTTGTCACTGGCCTTTTATGAAGGAGAGGGTGCACTTTACATCAAAAAAAATGACAAGGACCCTCATCGGTTTTCCAATCTATTTGAATTGGATGGAATGCGTTTTGAAGAACCGGTTCCGAATCTTTTTTCCTTTAACAACCCTTACGGCGCCTGCCCGCTTTGCGAAGGCTATTCCCAGATCTTGGGCATTGATCCTGACCTGGTTATTCCGGATCATCGTTTGAGCGTTTTTGACGGTGCTGTGGCCCCCTGGAAGGGAGAGAAGATGAACTGGTGGAGAGAACAGTTTATTAAAGCAGCCAAGCAATTCGATTTTCCGGTCCACCGGCCCTATGCCGACCTCACGCAGGCAGAGAAAGATCTCTTGTGGAAGGGAAGTAAACCCGCCCTGGGCATCAACCAGTTTTTCAAGGAAGTAGAAGAAAATCTATACAAGGTTCAATTCAGGGTATTGCTTTCAAGGTACAGGGGCAGAACCTTGTGCACTTCCTGCGACGGATACCGCCTGCGAAAAGATGCCTTGTATGTAAAAGTCAACAACAGGCATATTGGTGAACTCTGCAGGATGCCTGTCAGAGACTTGGCGAGTTGGTTCAAGGATCTCAAGCTTTCTGCACACCAGGAAACCATTGCCAAAAGAATTCTGATTGAAATCAACCAGCGCCTTGACACCATGCTGGATGTTGGACTGGGCTATCTTTCCCTAGACAGATTGGCCAACAGCCTCAGTGGAGGAGAAAGCCAGCGCATTCAACTGACGCGCTGCCTCGGAAGCAACCTCACCAACTCACTGTACATCCTGGACGAACCATCCATAGGATTGCACAGCCGGGATACAGCGCGCCTGATCAAGGTTTTGAAGAACCTCCGAGACCTGGACAACACCGTTGTGGTAGTAGAGCATGATGAACTGATGATGCGCGAAGCCGATCACATCATTGATATGGGTCCGCTGGCCAGTCATCAGGGAGGAGAAGTGGTGGCTGAAGGCAACTACGAGCAACTGATCAAATCGACAAAAAGCCTGACGGCTGCCTACCTGAAGGGAGACTTGTCCATTGAGGTTCCTGAAAAGATTCGTCCCTGGAAAAATTACATCAGGATTGAAGATGCACATGAAAACAACCTCAAACACATTGATGTGGATTTCCCTTTGGGCATCTTCACAGTAGTGAGTGGCGTGAGCGGAAGCGGTAAAACAACATTGGTAAAAAGGATCCTGTTTCCAGCCATGGAAAAAAACATCTGTGGTATATCAGACCGACCAGGTGCACACAAACAAATCTCAGGCAACCCCGACCTGATCAAGCAGGTGGAGATGATCGACCAAAACCCCATTGGCAAATCATCGCGCAGCAACCCTGTTACGTATATCAAGGCCTGGGACGGTGTCCGGGACCTTTATTCCTCACAGCCGCTGAGTAAAATCAGGGGATATCTTCCCAAGCATTTTTCCTTTAATGTAGATGGAGGACGTTGCGACGCCTGCAAAGGCGAGGGCGAACAAACCGTTGAAATGCAGTTCCTGGCTGATGTTCACCTGACCTGCGAAAGTTGTGGTGGAAAAAAATTCAAGGAAGAGGTGCTTGAGGTACAATACAAAGGGAAGAATATCTATGATATCCTTGAATTGAGTGTAGATGAGGCGATAGCATTTTTCACAGATGAGAAAGAGATTTCAGGAAAATTGAAACCCCTTTCAGATGTAGGACTTGGCTATGTCAAACTGGGTCAATCCAGCGGAACACTTTCTGGTGGAGAAGCGCAGCGTGTAAAGCTGGCAAGCTTTCTTGGAAGAGGCAAAGGACATCAGGATAAAATCATGTTCATTTTTGACGAGCCTACCACCGGCCTGCATTTTCACGACATCAAAAAACTATTGACATCTTTCAATGCCCTGGTAGACCAAGGTCATACCATCATCGTGATCGAACACAATACCGATGTGATCAAGGCTGCGGATTGGGCCATTGAATTAGGGCCCGAAGCAGGAGATGAGGGAGGAACCCTTGTCTATGCAGGACCTCCAGCAGGACTTAAAAAATGCAAGCAAAGCAGGACTGCTCCCTTCCTGTAAAAAGTTGACTGATTAATAAAGCTAAAAACTCCCCTCCTGGACAGGAGGGGTGCCGAGACAGATGAACGAAGTGAATCGGCTCGGCGGGGTGGTGGAATCTTCAACACTTCACAAAGTTTTTTTGTAATTTAACGGTACAGTTAACCCAAACAACTAATCATGATCAGTTCCAGAAGAAGTTTCATTCGCAACAGTGCATTGGCAGCAGCAGGTGTTTCGCTGTTGCAACAGAATATTTTCGCAGCAGTAAAAAAAGGTGAGCTCACCGGTATCCAACTCTACTCTGTAAGAGCAGATATGAAAGCAGACCCCTTGGGTACCTTGAAACAACTCTCTGACATGGGATACAGGCATGTTGAACATGCCAACTATGCCAACAGGAAATTCTATGGATGGACTGTATCTGAGTTCAGGAAAATATTGAACGGCTTTGGCATGAGCATGCCCAGCGGCCATACGGTTTTGGATGCCAAGCATTGGGATGCCTCAAAAAAAGACTTCACCAATGAATGGAAATACACGGTGGAAGATGCTGCAGCAATGGGTCAGTCATTTGTGATCAGCCCATGGCTGGAGGAAAGCAAGAGAAAATCCATGAGTGACTTGAAATCATTCATGGAAATATTCAACCGTTCCGGCGAACTCTGCAAAAAGTTTGGCATGAAATTCGGTTACCACAACCACGATTTTGAGTTCAGTGAAAAAGTGGAAGGCAAGGTGCTTTTCGACATCATCCTTGCCGAGACTGATCCCAATTTGGTGATGCAACAATTGGACATCGGCAACATGCTCAACGGAGGTGCGAAGGCACTTGAGGTGATGCAACAATATCCCGGAAGGTTTGAATCCATGCATGTAAAAGATGAGATCAAGGCGACAGAAGGACATGAGCCATTTGAGTCCACCATCCTTGGAAATGGCGTGGTTCCCATCAAATCGATCATTGATCTTGGCAGGGCATCCGGAACAAAACATTTTATCATTGAACAGGAATCCTATCAAGGGAAAACCCCAATAGCATGTGCAGAAGAGGACATCAAGATCATGAAAAAATGGGGATACAAATAACATGGAAAACCAGGCAAAACGCCTGGTTTTTTATTTTTCGAAAGGTTTTGACAAATCAGGGACAAGGTTTGGAAAAAATCAAGATGCATTGTCTTATCATCGTTGAACATGGAACTGAAAAATGTAAAGGCTATCATCCTGAAAAAAATCAAACGTGGTTTTGGCCCAGGATTGGTGACTGGAGCAAGTGATGACGATCCTTCTGGTATTGCCACATATTCTCAGGCCGGTGCCATGTTCGGATTGGCTGCATTGTGGACTGCAGTTTTTACGTTCCCCCTCATGGCTGCTTTGCAGGAAATGTGTGCAAGGATTGGACTGGTTACCAACAAAGGCTTGATTGGTACGATTAAAATGTTCTATCCCAAATGGCTTGTACTGTTGATTGTTGGAGTAAGCTTCACCGCCATTATTTTAAACATCAGTGCAGACCTTGCCGGAATGGGGGCAGTCTCCAACATGCTGTTCCCCGCAGTTCCTGCACCATTTTTCAGCATTGGGTTTGGGGCGATCCTCTCATATTCAATTGTGGTGCTGCCTTATGCCAAAATTTCACTGTATCTCAAATGGCTTTGTCTTTCACTGCTCTGTTATATCATTGTTCCTTTTCTCACAACACAAGACTGGAAAGCCGTGCTGAGGGCGGCATTTGTTCCGGAGATGATCTGGAGCAGGCAGTATTTGCTGATCATCATTGGCATACTGGGAACCACTATTTCGCCCTATCTTTTTTTCTGGCAAACATCCATGGAAGTGGAAGAGGTGGAAGAAAGAAAACTGGTGGTAGACAAAAGGATTATGCATGGCATGCAAAAAGACATCAAGTTGGGTATATTTTTCTCCAACCTGGTTTTCTTTTTCATCATTCTTTCAACCGGCACGGTATTGCATGATACTACTCTTGCTGAAATAGAAACGGTAGACCAGGCAGCCCTTGCACTCAAACCATTGGCAGGCGACCTGACCTATCTTCTTTTTGCCACCGGCGTGATTGGTACCGGATTACTGGCCATTCCAGTACTGGCTGGATCTTTGTCTTACATGGTGAGTGAAACGATGAGTTGGAATGAAGGCCTGAATAAAAAATTCCATGAAGCCAAGGGGTTTTATGTTGTCATGGTGATTTCAATCGTTGTTGCCGTATGTATCAACTTCATCGGGATTTCTCCTGTCAGGGCATTGGTGATTACAGCGATTATCTATGGGCTGACGGCACCCTTGTTGATCTTCGTGATCTTACTGGTAAGCAATAACAAAAAAATCATGGGTGATTATACCAATAAACCCTGGTCGAATATTTTTGGTATTGCTGCGTTCCTGCTCATGGTTGCAGCAGGGATCATGCTCCTGTTTGTTTAGGCAGGCGCCAATTAAAGCGATTCAGGAGATCAATCTCCGCCCATCCAGAGTGCGCCACCAACACTTGCCCTTGAGGCACCTGTCACTGTTTGAATGACCGTTTCCTCTTCCCTCCACCGCAGCACGCCCAACAAGGCCATGATCAGGGCCTCCTTGTATTGCACAGTGGCATGATCGGGAACTTCGATTTCCATGGAATAGGGAGAGAGATGCTGCTCTAGGCGAGAAACAAGATAACCATTCAGGGCTCCTCCCCCAGTAACCACAAGCTTCTCCCTGGTAGGATCAACCATCCTTTTTTGACTGATGCGTTCAACTGCAGCAGCCACTTGCATGGCGATATGTTCCACACAGGTGGCCAGTGCATCAGCCGGATCCAACGCGAATGATTGAATCAACGGAAGGATGACTTCCGTTCCAAATTCATTGGCCAATGATTTTGGATAATCCTGCGCGTAGAATTCCTTTGCATTCAATTCATCGAGCAATACCTCGTTGATGCGACCAGCAGCTGCCAGCTGTCCATTCTCGTCAAATGCCTTTCCTACAGTGTTGGCCAACATGTTCATCACACGGTTGGCGGGGCAAACATCAAATGCATCATAAGACGCATCTCCGTTGAAAGATATATTGGCGATTCCTCCAATGTTCAGAAAATAACGGTGTGAGGAAAACAACAGCTTCTCGCCCATGGGAACTATTGGTGCGCCTTGTCCGCCCAGGGCCACATCCATGGAACGAAGGTCTGACACAACCGGAAGGGCAGTCCTGGCGGCTATTGCAGCCCCTGCTCCTATTTGAATGGAATGTGAACCAGGTACATGGAAT
>CAITQQ010000341.1 GCA_903894575.1 uncultured bacterium | reverse complement strand
GGATCTTGAATTTGTTTTGAGAGTTATAACTGCTGGATTTAATCAAAGGTGACTTCCACCACCCCGCCCTGCCTTACGGCAGGGCACCCCTCCTGTCCAGGAGGGGAATTTCTGGACCTTTCAAAATCAGCCCTAAATGTTTCAAAGTCTTCCCAACCTCCACAATTACCGACCATCAAGCTCCCGTAGTTTAATTGAGAATTATTCACGAACTTGCTCTTCCTCAATAATCTCAACATTAAACATACGAAAATGATCAAGTTAGTAGCAATGGCATCTTTGCTCATGCTGTCGGTGACAGGAATGGCGCAGAAGAAAAAACAAAAGGCTCCGGATCCGCAACAGTTTGCGGCAACCATCACCACAGAAGACCTCAGCAAGCACCTTTATATCATCGCCGGAAAAGAAATGGAAGGCCGCGAAACCGCCACAGAAGGGCAACGCAAGGCAGCCACCTATATTGAAAATCATTTCAAATCCCTCGGGTTGAAGCCAGCCAACAACGGCAGCTATCAACAATCTTATCCGGTTTACCGCGATGAGCCAGCTGCCTCTGAACTGAGCCTCAACGGCAAGGCATTTGAAGCCAACAAGGATTATGTTCCTTTCCCGCAGTGGAACAACAATGCCACCAGTTATTTTTCAGAAGTGGTTTTCGTAGGACATGGCCTGGTAGACAAGGACGTGGACGATTATGCAGGATTGAATGTTGCCGGTAAGGCAGTATTGATGCTTGATGGTGCCCCATCAGGTTTCAAGCCGTCGGCTCAGGGATTTCGCGGTTCATCGAGCATGTATGGAAAAATCATTGCAGCCCGCAACAAAGGCGCTGCTGCGGTCATCATGGCTGGACCAGGTTTTCCCCGCAGGGCAGGTGCCATGCCTGGAAACCAATACATCAATATTTACAAGGCTGAGCAGTATCCTAATACCTTCATCGTGTCTGATGCTATCGCCAAAAGTATTGCCGGTGGCGATTCTTGCTGGAATGCCTGGGTAAATGCCGGCAAGACAGGAAAGGTTCCAGGTACTGTGGTGAAGGCCAATGTAAAATTGTCTTTCCAGAAGAAAACCGAAGAACTGTCCAGCAGCAATGTATTGGCATATATCGAAGGTTCAGACAAGAGCGACGAATGGCTGATCATCACTGCACACTATGACCACCTGGGCAAGAGGGGTGATGTAATTTACTATGGTGCTGATGACGATGGTTCAGGCACTGTAGGTGTACTGGAAATCGCTGAGGCCTTTGTAAAAGCCAAGGCTGCAGGCAATGGACCGCGCAGGAACGTTTTGTTCATGACCGTGAGTGGTGAGGAAAAAGGACTATGGGGATCTGAGTATTTCTCAGAGCATCCAACGGTTCCTATGGACAAGGTTACAGCTGATCTGAACATTGACATGATCGGAAGGACTGATACTGAGCGCACCACAGGTGATACGTTGAACTATGTATATGTGGTGGGCGATGACAAGTTGAGTACCGAACTTAAACCCATCAGCGAGGCCGCCAACAACAAGTACATCAAAATGACTTTGGACTATAAGTTCAACGACCCCAACGACCAGAACAGGATCTATTACAGGAGCGACCATTTCAACTTCGCCCGTAAAGGAGTTCCCATCATTTTTTACTATGATGGAATGTTAAAATCGGACTATCACAAACCAACAGATACACCTGATAAAATCAATTATCCACTGATGGCCAAGCGTGCCCAACTGGTTTTCCATACCGCCTGGGAAATGGCCAACAGGGAAGCTTTGTTGAAGAGGGATATTGAGTTGAAATAGTCAACGTATTCAGTTAAATCAATGCACAAAAGGGGCAATGCTTTACAATAGCATGCCCCTTTTTTTATGAAAACTCCAAATGTGTATTCCATTAATCCATTCCACTGATCATTGGGCTAAAATTGTTATCCACAAAACAAGACAATCCGTTAATTTTAGGGATATTTGTTAAGTACTATTCAAATGAGTAGTCAAGGCCTTTCATAAAGTCATTTCTAGTATAATCCAATTATTCAAAAAAACCATGGCGATGCCCAACAAGCCAACAATTGTTCAATGTAAGCACAACATACTTTTCTGGTATCCGGAAACGTTTATGTTGATGAATCTTACTTTTTGATTACCCTTTATCTGTGGGTGACTTGGCGAAGCTTTGATAATACGTGAACATGATGCAACAGGTTACAAAAAAATGGTTGGTTGTATACACCAAGCCACGCTGGGAAAAAAAGGTTCATACTGCCCTTCTGAAAAAAGGGATTGAAGCTTATTGCCCGTTGAACAAAGTGAGACGGAAATGGAGCGACCGGATAAAGACCATCGAGGAGCCGCTTTTCAAAAGCTATGTGTTCGTGAAGGTAGAAGATACCGGAATGACGGAGGTACGCTTTGTGGATGGCGTGCTGAACTATGTCTACTGGAACGGGAAGCCCGCGATTGTAAGGGAAGAAGAAATCGTTGAGATCAAGAAATTCCTTTCTGAATACGAAGATGTTGAGGTATCCAGCATTGAGCTGAAACCAGCAGATGCAGTGGTGTTGAACACAGGTGTGATGATGGGTGCAAGTGGCAGGGTAACGCGTGTATTGGGCAACAATACCGTCGAGGTACGTATCGATAGTCTCGGATTTATTCTCACCGCGAAGTTTGACAAGAAGACGGTGAGCAAAATATAGGTG
>CAITQQ010000340.1 GCA_903894575.1 uncultured bacterium | reverse complement strand
GGAAAAACCTGAATGCCAGTTTTTGGCTGGCCTATGAAATCAGGGAAAACCTATTTATCGAGACCAATCTGGTTTACAGAAAAATCGAAGGCCGTCCCAACAACATGATGACATCCATTGGGATGCGCTGGAACATGCACAGAAGAGAATACGATTATTGATGGATTATTTGGTTCCGCCCCCTTCAAAATGAAGCGAGAACAGGATCATCCTGCTGTTCATCTTGTCAATTACATTTGAATAACGAAGGCTTTCGTCTCGGCTGTGCACATTGGAGAGTCCGTAACTGAATTTGATTTCAGGGGAAAGGATAAAATAAGGGAAGAAGAACTGGAAACCAATGCCACCCTCCAGCCCATAGTCTGTCTTGTTGACCTTTACAATATTGTCTGAATTCCTTGCGCCCGAATTGCTGGCCAGGTCAAAATCATATTTCATTCCCGCAAGTGTGTACACGCGAAAATTGTTGATGCGATCACTTTTCAACCTTACCTGAAAAGGGAAGCTCATCACAATGGATTCAACACTTTGCTTTTCGTATGTGCTGCTGGTTTCACTGGGCAGTTTTTGGGTATAGCCAAAAACTTTTTCACTGAAGATCAGGTTGAGTGGATAGGCCCTGAGATCCAGGTGTTTGGTCAGTTGCAGGTTGGCCATAATGCCCAGGTGAATCCTGTTGCTGTTTTTCGATTCCACTACACTGATGGTGTCGCGTTGCAGGAAATAAGGGTGATGGGTGATGTTGTAATGAGAGGAATTGGAACCGAGTATAATGCCAAAATAATAGGGTTTGTCATCATGATCGGGAAGGTTCAATTCTACCGACCGCTGTGCATTGGAAGCATACACAGTCGTCAGCAGAATGGCTGCAACAGCTATTTTTCTCCAATGTAGATGGTGCATATTCCCAGGCTCAATCTTTTAAATGAAGTATTGCTGAAACCGGACCTTTCAAGTATGGTGATGAAATTTTTTCCTTCTGGAAATTTTTGAACAGAATCATTCAGGTACTGATAAGCATTTTTGCTTTTGGAAAACAGCTTGCCCATGCTGGGGGTCACAAAGTTCATGTAGATATTGTACACCTGTTGTATGCCTGGAACCGAAGGCCTGGAAAACTCCAGAACAACGAGTTTGCCGCCTTTTCTCAGCACACGGTTGATCTCAGACAAACCCTTTTCCAGGTTTTGGAAATTCCTGACCCCAAATGATACGGTGGCGGCGTCAAAACTTTCATCTGGAAAATGGATGGATTCGCTGTCACCCGTTTGCAGTTCAATAATCTCCTGAAGATTGGCCTCTTTTATTTTTTTTCTGCCAAAATCCAGCATTCCCTCTGAAATGTCAATGCCGATAATCTTTTCAGGTGCAAGCAGTTTGGTTGCCATGATGGCCACATCAGCTGTGCCTGTGGCCACATCAAGTATTCTTTTGGGATTGTCTTTTTTTAAGATCGAAAGGGCCTTTTTTCTCCAGCTGATGTCAATCCCTGCAGACAAAAACCGGTTGAGAAAATCATACTTGGGGGCTATCTCATCAAACATGAGGGCCACCTGTTCTTTTTTCGGTAAATTTGAGGCCTGATCCGGAACGACTGTATCGTGAGCAAAATTTCCCATCGCTACAAAAGTAATCAAAAACAGGGCAAGGGGTCTTAAAGGAATTGTAAATCTCAACCAATGATCATTCACAAAGCAACATATATCATCAGCAGCCCAGACACCACTTCTTGCCCCAAGCCCGACAGGCCTGAGTATGCTTTTATTGGCAGAAGCAATGTTGGCAAATCATCCCTGATCAACATGATTACGGGCACAAAGAACCTTGCCAAAACATCCGCAACGCCAGGCAAGACCCAGTTGATCAATCATTTTGCCATTGACAGCAAAGCAAAAGACAACGCGCCAATGTTCCATTGGTATTTGGTCGATTTGCCAGGATATGGATTTGCAAAGGTTTCTGCCTCCCAACGCAAAAAATGGGAGAAGATGATCGAAGGATTTCTGCGCACGCGGGAAACCCTTGTCAATGTTTTTGCCTTGATCGATGCAAGGCATTCGCCCCAACAGATCGACCTCGACTTCATCAACAAGCTGGGAGAGTGGCAGGTTCCCTTTTCTATTGTCTTCACCAAGTCCGACAAGGAAACACAGAAAGTGGTGAGCGCCAATGTTAAAGCATTCACTGATGCGATGCGTGCCCGGTGGGCCGAGCTCCCTTCCATTTTTGTAACCAGCGCTGAGAAAAGGACAGGAAGGACACCTTTGTTGTCTTTGATCAATACCTTGAACGATGCTGTCAACGAAGAAAACAAAAAGCCCCAGGCATGATCATCCCTGCTCTAATTCCCAGGATGGTTACCTGGCTATTCTCCAGCAGGGTTTGGCGTATTCCAACAGCCCAAAAGAAACTGTTCCTCAGTTTTGATGACGGGCCGCATCCCAGGATTACTCCAATGGTGTTAGACATGCTTGCCACTCATGGCGCCAAAGCAAGTTTTTTTTGCATCGGTGATCGGGTAAAACGGTTTCCTGAAATTTACCAACGCATTTTGGATGAGGGCCATGCTGTTGGAAACCATACATTCCATCATATCAATGGGTGGAAAAAAAATGATAGGGATTATTTGACCAACATCAATGAAGCCGCCCAATGCATTGAATCAAAGATGTTCCGACCGCCCTATGGGCGCATGAAAGGCAGCCAAGCCAGCGCAATAACAGAAAGGGGATTCAAGACCATCATGTGGACGGTGCTCAGCGGAGATTATGACGCGAAACTACCCCCCGAGGATTGCGCCAAGCGGGTCCTGAATAATATTGCTCCTGGTTATATCTACCTTTTTCATGATTCTGAAAAAGCAGAAAAGAACATGTTGTATGCGCTGGGGAAACTGCTTGAAGCGAGCAAGAGAGAGGGTTTTCGTTGTGAAAAAATTAACGAAAAATTGTTGTGAAATACTTTAAAAAAAGGAGGGCCTGAGTAGAAACTCTGGCCCGTTTTTAATCCGTACCCTATGAAAACTGGGCGAAAGATACTAAGTATTTGAATGAAATTTGTAAAATTTGAATCCAAATTGACATGATAGATACACATAGCCATCTCTATTCGGCTGAATTTGCGGAAGATTTACAAGCTGTTCTAGAGCGTTGCAAGACAGTGGGCATTGAAAAGGTTTACTTGCCTGCCATTGATTCTTCTACCCATGATGCCATGATGTCTCTCGCTGCGGCCCAGCCTGGATATTGCATTCCCATGATCGGTCTGCATCCTTGTTATGTGGATGCAGGGTATGAAAAGGAAATGAAGTTGGTTGAGGCGTGGTTGGAGAAGGGACCTTTTGCTGCCATTGGTGAAATCGGTCTTGACTTTTACCATTCGACCGAATTCAAGCAGGAGCAAATTGATGTGTTTGTCCGTCAAATGAATTTGGCCATGCAGTATGACCTGCCCATTGTGATCCATTCCAGGAGTTCAATGGATGAGTGCATCAAATTGATTGCTGAACATGGCAAAGGTAAGATCAAAGGCATCTTCCATTGCTTTGGGGGAGATGAAAGGCAGGCCAGGAAAATCATTGATCTTGGGTTTATGCTGGGAATCGGCGGAGTAGTTACGTATAAGAATGCTGGCTTGGCCAAAGTACTGGAGTCAGTGCCTTTGGATGCGCTTGTTTTGGAAACAGATTCACCTTATCTCACGCCTGTTCCCTTCAGGGGGAAGAGGAATGAAAGCAGCTACCTGACTTATGTTGCGGCAAAGATCGCCGAGATAAAAGGGGTGACTATTGAAGAAGTTGCGCTTGCAACCACCAATAATTCGAAAAAAATCTTCCGACTCTGAGCGAATACTTTTATTTTTGCAGTCCACCGAAGGAGATTTGTCCGAGTGGTTGAAGGAGCACGCTTGGAAAGCGTGTAAACGGGAAACTGTTTCGAGGGTTCGAATCCCTCAGTCTCCGCCAGATGAGCTCAAAACCCACGAATTTTCGTGGGTTTTTTGTTGAGTTGCTTTCGAAGTAGGATCTTCAGCTAATTTTTAAAATGAGACCGAGAAAGGGGCCTTACACGGACTACTTTATATTTAAATCCACCCAACTGTCTAATGCTTTAACCGACTGCGGGCGCAAAATTATTTTATTGTTTTTATCCAGAAAGTACAGCGTTGGGGAACTGTAAACAAAATAATCCTTTGCAGCCTGGGTATCCCACTTCTTATAATCACAGACGCTGATAAAGGGCATCACGCTGGTATACGATTGAAATACTTTTTTATCCGTATCCAAGGAAACAAAAATTACTTCTACTCCCTTTGTTTTCCATTTTTCATACAATGGAAGAAGTTGTGCCATTTGCTCGGAACAAGCTGAACACCAACTTGCTCCAAAAATTAGCATCTTATAATTGCTTTCAAATGTTGATAAGCGATTGGGGGAACTGACTGGAATACCACGCTTCAACACATCGCCGGAAAAAAATATATCGGGGGCAGTATTTCCCTTCTTCATTTTCCTATACGTTTCCAATTGTTTTGAGAGATTCGTGTATAAGGGAATGTTTTGTTGAGTTAATGCTTCAAGTGCTAAATGTTCAGCGGACTCAAACAAGCTGTGTTTTTCAAAATAATCGAAAAGAAATTTTACTGTTTCGTTAAAAATCTTTTCATCTTTTGAAATGGATTGCAGTATGCGATCCGTGGAGAAATCCATATCCTTAAAAATACTATCAAGTGGAAGCCCGCGATTTTCAAGAAGCCAATAATGACTTTCAACGGCATCTTTGAGAAGCCCACTTTTATACAATCTCGGGTCAGCATAGTCTATTTTTCTAAAGGCGGAAATCGTGGCAGGAATTTCCTCTGTTCTATTTTGCGCAATTGTTGAAACGGAACTTATTAGTTTTCGCAAAGGCAAATACCATCTCATATAAGAAGAGGCAGCCAGCTTTGAAAGAAAATCATTGTCCTGCAGTTGGATTCGTTGTATTTCTGATCTGATGTTTTTTTGTGTTCCCATTTCAAT
>CAITQQ010000339.1 GCA_903894575.1 uncultured bacterium | reverse complement strand
GCAATGATAAACGTTGAAGAAAAATCATCTGATGTATTGATTGCAGGTATAAAATGATGAATAGAAAAAATGCTATGGTATTTTGCTGACATCCACCACCACAATCGCTGAACTCAATGCCGCATTCAGTTCGTATGTCCTGGCATTGGAAAAGCCAATTGATACCAGTAAAAATTTATTGCGATAGGGTGCAGACTTCAGTAATGCATAATCAATGCTGAGTGTAAAGAATCCACTGCGCTTTCCCTGGGCCACTTCAAGATTGGCAGGAATGGCAAACATGCTTGTAGGCATGATGACATTCGTCGCAGGATCCAATAACTTGGCATTGAAAAGTTTCTGAATGGTGTCATTGTTTACTTTTATATCAACACCATAGGCACCCACCCCAGGACCAGACAAAGAGGCCCCCATGGTGATGTTCAGTTTTCCTTTTGCCTTGTCAATGCTGTAGTTCCAGGTAGATGAATCGGTTCCTGTGGGAACTGGATACTGGTTGTTGGTACCACCAGAACGAATCACGGACTGTGGCATATAAATCTTGGTAAAGCCATAGTCCATCTTGGCATCGTCTTTGGTGCATCCAAAGAAAAACACCAATGCTGCAAGAATCATGGATCGCTGGATGAGAATATTCACTCTTTTCATTTTTTACATTTTATCAATTGGAAGACATAAAATCTACCAACCTGGATTCTGCCTGAGGATGCTGTTGGATTTGTTGATTTCGGACTGAGGTATCGGATAGAAATACATCCTGGACGAATTGAAAACCCTGTTCTCAATATTGGCAACAGTATAGACAAATCTACCCGCAGTGTTTTTTGTGATCTGCAAACCTCTCATGGGCTGATTCAACACATTTTCAGCATCTTTCCAGCGGAGCAAATCCCAGAAACGGTGATTCTCAAATGCCAACTCCACTTGCTTTTCGCGTTTTACTGCCAACCGAAATGCATTTTTATCTGCTGCAACGACAACCGGCATGCCAACATCCGGTCTTGCCCTCACCGCATTGATGGCCTGCCTTGCATTCAAGACATATCCATTGTTGTTGTCTGGACCATAGGCTTCATTCATGGCTTCAGCGTACGACAG
Organism: uncultured bacterium; assembly: GCA_903894575.1. Classification (GTDB taxonomy): domain Bacteria; phylum Bacteroidota; class Bacteroidia; order Chitinophagales; family Chitinophagaceae; genus Pollutibacter. The sequence continues at coordinate 1,204 of CAITQQ010000339.1, read as the reverse complement.
TAAAACCTCTGCGTATCGTATAACCGGCCAATGATGAACCCTTGTGGTATTTTGCACCAGATTGAGTCCGTCATTTAAAAATTTCTTCAGATAATACCCTGTTCTGCTTGCGTTGAGGTTGCTCATCTTATCTGTTCCAGTTGGAGACTGATCAATCAACCTGCCATTCCAAGTGCTTCCATTGGTCACAACATTGAAGGCCAACCGTGGATCACGGTTGACAAATGGATTGGTGGGATCCGGAACACCTTTGTTTTCAAATGCTGACACCAGGTTTTCAGTAGGTGTGATACCGCTGTTGCCACCAGGTGTTGCTATTGGATAATTGCTTCTCTCAATGGCATTTCCAGCAGCATAACGGATGGCCCAAATGGTCTCATTGCTGTTGATGGTATTGTTTTGCAGGAAATAATTGGCATAGCTGGCATCAAGTGCATATGCACCGGCACCTCTAGCAAGTACGATTACGTCGTTGAATGCAGCTGCTGCCTTTTGCCATTTTACAACATCACCAGAAGGATTGTGCAAAGGACTCGCCGCCAGCAACAATGCCCTTGCCTTGATGGCGAGCGCTGCACCACGGGTGAGCCTACCATCATTGCCTTGATAGGAGGATGTTTTCCAATTCACCTGCATGCTGTCTTTGAAACCATCAACCTCACTGACAATAAAATTGATCACCTCATCAAAACTGGCCCTCGGAACATCGGTATTATCATTGATGGTAAATGTTTTTTTAACCAACGGAACTCCCCCGTAACGCTTCACCAGTTCCAGGTAAAAATAGGCCCTTAAAGCATGTGCTTCACCCCGGTACCAGCCCATGTTCAAGGTATCATCCTTGTAGGTGAGCCTTCCTGTCGGAGATGTGGTGTCCCTGTTCTTAGATAAAATGGTCTTGTAGTCGACAGAGTTTTCCAAAAAATAATTTGCTGCACGAATCCCCTGATAATATCCTCCATAATAACTGTCTGGATTGTTGAATGGATTCAAGCTCCCATTGTTAAACAGGCGCACATTTGCACTGGGGGAAGTCTGAACAGCCTCATCAGAGGCGGGTGCAAAAAGATTGTTGTCGATGATGGCAAAATCATTTCTCAAATACACATAAGGTGCATTGGCAAACTGAATCAGCGTGCTGAAGTTGGTATTCAGGATATCTTGCGTTTGTGCAAGGTCTATTCTTGTATCCAGAAATTCCTTG
>CAITQQ010000338.1 GCA_903894575.1 uncultured bacterium | reverse complement strand
CATTGCGAGTTTTACCATGGTGAAAGAGTTGAATTTACCTGCCGAAGGCAGGGAGGTTTAAGTGGTTGAAGTTGATTTTTTATCCTTGAAAAACAACACGAGAAAAACAAGGCTTGCCGCTGCTATCCCTGCTGGAACGAGCCAAACATGGAGCCAGTCTGTAACACTGCCTGTTGTATATTGATCCTTCACCTTTCCTGAAACGATGGAACCGATGTACATCCCAATTCCGTAGGTGGCAAGGCTGATCAATGCCTGTGCCTGGGACTTGATTTTTTCTCCCGCTTTCTGATCGGTATAGATCATCCCGCTTACAAAGAAGAAATCATAACATACACCGTGCAAGAGAATAGCGGCATACAACATCCACTGACTTGAAGCAGGGTCTCCGTATCCAAAAAACACAAAGCGGAGAATCCATGCCAACAGTCCTACAATCAATATTTTTTTCACTCCAAACTTTCCGAATGCAAAGGGTAGCAACAACATGAACAACACTTCAGATACCTGACCCAAAGACATGATGTTTTCTATCCTGAATGTTTTAGGATCGGCATCGGGGAATGCCAATTTGTAACCATCCGTGAGTGATGGATTTGCCCAGGCATAATAAAACGAAAGGGGTATGCAAATCAATACTGAAGAGACGAAAAAGATGAGAAAAGAACGGTCTTTGAACAGAACGAATGCGTCTTTACCAACGATTTGCCCGAAGGTACTGGGGCCGGTTGCGGTGGGCGATGTTTTGGGCAGGAAAAATGACATCAGTCCCAGGAACAGGGCAGACAGCATCGCAATTTGAAAAATCATGACATTGTCTCCAACACCCAGGTAACCAATCAGGTTGGTAACAGCAATCCAAGCCACTGTTCCAAATACCCGGATGGCAGGAAACTCTTTTTCTGGATTGCTCATGGCACGCATGGCAATCGAACTGGTGAGTGCGATGGTTGGAGCGAAGGTCAGGCAATAGGCCAGCATCACCCAATAGAATGTATCTGCATCAGTGATGGTGGTCAACACGTAAAGCAGTGCAGCTCCGGCAAGGTTCAAAACACCCAATACTTTCTGGGCTTCAAAGAACCTGTCCGCAAGCATCCCAACAAAAAAAGGTGCTGCAATCATGGCGATGGAAAATGCTGCATAAGCACTGCCCACCTGCTCTCCAGTGGCATGCAACTGGTCTGTCATGTATTTGCTCATCTGTCCGTACCATGATCCCCATACAAAGAATTGCATGAACATCATGAGCGCTAGCTGAATCCTGGTGATCGATTTCATGTGAAAAATTATATTTCCAAGATAAAGATTATTTGGATGTGGGGCATCAATTGCGGGCAGACTGTCTCAGGGATTGTTGTAATTTGCATCCATAAGTAGAAGATGAAAAGAAAGGAACGCTACGATACCGTAATTGAGCATTTTCAGGTGAATATCCCGGAAGCGGAAACTGAACTCCTTTATGATAACCCCTTTCAGTTGTTGGTGGCCGTGATCCTTTCTGCCCAATGCACCGACAAACGGGTGAACCTGACAACACCAGCCATTTTTGAAAAATTTCCAGACCCTGAAAGCATGGCTGCTACTGATTTTGACACCCTTTTCCCGATCATAAGGAGTATTTCCTATCCCAACAACAAGACAAAACACTTGATTGGGATGGCCAACATGTTGATGAACGATTTCAATGGGGAAGTTCCCATGACGGTGGAAGAACTGATCAAGTTGCCGGGGGTTGGAAGAAAAACGGCCAATGTGATTACTTCCGTGATCGACCAGCAGCCGAACATGGCGGTAGACACGCATGTCTTCAGGGTATCTGCCCGATTGGGTTTAACCCGTGGAGCCAAAACACCATTGGCCTCAGAAAAGCAATTGATCAAAAATATTCCGAAAGAACTGGTGCACAAGGCCCACCACTGGCTGATCCTGCACGGAAGGTATACCTGCCTTGCCAGAAATCCCAAATGCGGTGAATGTGGGTTGACAGCGATTTGCCTTTACCACAAAGCCAATAACAAATAGAAATTTTTCCTGGCTTTTGCTTATTGCATAGAAAATCCGTCCAAGGAGGCATAAGACATGATGCGCTCGGTTGAATTCCTTGAAGGACTAAAAATGATATTGTTCAATACATCGAAGCCTTCCTTCATCTGGGCGTATTGCTCCATAATGGCAGGATTGTTTTCGATGAAAAATAAGAAGTGGGCACTCTCCTCAGAAGACATTTCATTGTAAAGGTAACGCAACATAGATTCGGATATTAATGAACTCATAATCAGCCTTTTATCAATTGTAAATGATTGAAAAAGGATAGTCGGATTTGATGGTCATCAAAAGGATAGAAGAATGGAATGGTTATCAGATCTCGATTTAAAAATCATCTGACCTGCTTAAAACGGAAATAAGTTCTTGATATTGTTCAGTGCATCAACAGTTTTCACTACTAATTCTTGATCTCATTTTTCCCTGACCAAGAATACATCTTCATTGTCCCGTTTCATGAGGTATTGCTCACGGGCCACTTTTTCCATCCAGAGCGGATTGGTTTTGATCAGGTCGATGTCCTTTTTCGTCTGTTCGATCTGATCCTTGTAATATTGTTTGCTTTGCTTGAGTTCATTCAATTCAGCCCGGTATTGGAGGTGCAAGAACAAGTTGTTGTGGTCGAAAAACAACATCCAGCCCACAAAAAAAATGGATGCCAGCACAAACTTGTTTTTGAAAATATGCAGAAGCTTCATTGGTGCCATAAAATTAGGATATTTTTCCGGTCCTTCATCCTCAGCACCTTGTCCATTGCATTTCGTACCTTTGCACCCAATGGAAAAATCAAATTTTGTAGACCAGATCAGGGTGTTTTGCAAAAGCGGACACGGTGGGGCAGGAAGCAAGCATTTCATGCGGACCAAATTCAATGCCCAGGCGGGGCCTGATGGCGGCGATGGCGGACGGGGTGGCCATATCATCCTCAGAGGCAACAAGCACCTGTGGACACTGCTTCACCTGCGTTATTACAAGAATGTGATTGCAGAAGACGGACAAGGGGGGAACAAGAACAACATGACGGGCAGGGATGGGCACGATATCATCATCGAAGTACCCTTGGGTACGGTTGCCGTGGACGAAGAAACCGGAGACAAGGATGGAGAAATCCTTGAGGATGGTCAGGAATTCATCTGGGTAAAAGGCGGAAGAGGCGGACTGGGCAACAAGAACTTTGCCACTGCCACCAACCAGGCGCCCGAATATGCACAGCCGGGAGAAGAAGGATTTGAGGGATGGAAAGTCCTTGAGCTGAAGGTATTGGCGGATGTTGGATTGGTTGGCTTTCCCAATGCCGGAAAATCAACCTTGCTATCTTCCATGACAGCTGCGAAGCCCAAAATTGCTGACTACGCATTCACCACCCTCACGCCTCAGTTGGGAATGGTGGAATACCGCGATGGAAAATCATTTTGTATTGCAGACCTGCCGGGTATCATCGAAGGCGCTGCTGAAGGGAAGGGTCTCGGCCATCGCTTCCTGCGCCATATCGAGCGAAACCCCGTTTTGGTTTTTCTGAT
>CAITQQ010000337.1 GCA_903894575.1 uncultured bacterium | reverse complement strand
CTGACTACTGCATCTTGCATAGGTACATTTTTTTCTTTTGTTTTGACATTGTAGGCTGTGAGCATGTTTTCGTTTGCCATGTTGATTGTTTTAATTGTTAGTAAAGATGATTAAATATCGAGTTTTGCGTATTTGGCGTGTGATTCAATGAATTCCCTTCTTGGTCCTACTTCATCTCCCATCAGCATGCTGAATACCCTGTCGGCCTCAGCAGCACTTTCAATGCTTACCCTTTTGAGTGTTCTGGAACCAGGATTCATGGTGGTATCCCAAAGCTGGCTTGCATTCATTTCTCCAAGACCTTTGTATCGCTGCACATTCACACTGTCTTCCTTACCTGCACCAAGACGCTCAACATATCCCTTTCTTTGCTCTTCATTCCATGCATAGAATTGCTCCTTGCCTTTTTTTACCAAATAAAGGGGTGGTTGTGCAATGTATACATAACCCTGTTCAACCATTTCCTTCATGTAACGGAAGAGGAAGGTAAGGATAAGTGTTGCAATGTGGCTACCATCCACATCGGCATCGGTCATGATGATGAGCTTGTGGTAACGGAGTTTGGAAAGATCAAGCGCTTTTGGATCTTCTGCAGTACCAATTTTTACGCCAAGGGCAGTGAACATGTTCCTGATCTCCTCATTGTCGTAAATCCTGTGTTCCATCGCCTTTTCAACGTTGAGGATCTTACCCCTGAGTGGCAGAATGGCCTGAAAGTTTCTGTCGCGGCCTTGTTTGGCGGTTCCACCTGCTGAGTCACCCTCAACAAGGAACAATTCACTTTTCGTTGGATCGCGCTCAGAACAGTCAGAGAGTTTTCCTGGAAGTCCGCCTCCAGATAAAACAGTCTTTCTTTGGACCAGCTCCCTGGCTTTTCTTGCAGCTGCTCTGGCTTGTGCAGCCAGAATGACCTTGCTGATGATATTTTTGGCATCCCTTGGATTTTCTTCCAGGTAAGCTTCCAGTGTACGGGAGACGGTTACATCAACAATACCGATCACTTCAGAGTTGCCGAGTTTGGTTTTTGTTTGTCCTTCAAACTGTGGCTCAGGAACTTTTACGGAAATGATGGCAGAAAGACCTTCCCTGAAATCATCACCTTCCACTTCCACTTTAGACTTTTCGAAAAGCCCTAATTTTTTACCATATTGCTGAAAGACCCTGGTAATGGCTCTTCTGAAGCCAGCCACATGGGTACCACCTTCAATGGTATTGATGTTGTTGACGTAAGAAAAAATGTGTTCGTTGTAGGAATCGTTGTAATTGATGGCCACTTCGACCGCTACATTCGAGTCAGCATCGTGCCCTTCCATGTAGATGATGTTTGGAATGAGGGAGCTGCGCTTTCCATTTCTGTCCAGCATCTCAACAAACTCAATGATTCCACCTTCACTGAAGAAAACCTGTTGGTAATGATTTCCAGCCTCGTCCAGTTCACGGAGATCATTCAATGTGATGCGGATCCTTTTGTTCAGGTAAGACAATTCACGCAGCCTTCCTTCCAGGATATCCTTGTTGTATACGCTGGCAGTAAAAATGGTGGTATCGGGCCAAAAATGGACCTTGGTACCAGTTGTGGAGCTGCTTCCGATTTCTCTTACGGCATATTTGGGAACACCGCGCTCGTACTCCTGTTCGAAGGTCTTGCCATCACGGTTCACCGTTACCTGCAATGTGGTGCTCAATGCATTCACGCAACTGACACCCACACCATGCAAACCTCCTGAAACCTTGTACGTGTTTTTATCAAATTTACCACCCGCATGCAGTACGGTCATGACCACTTCAAGGGCACTGCGTTGTTCTTTGTGGTGCATTCCCGTTGGAATACCCCTTCCATTGTCCTCTACAGAAATGGAGTTGTCCTCGTGAATATTTACGATGATGTTGTCGCAATGGCCTGCCAATGCCTCATCAATCGAGTTGTCAACCACCTCATACACAAGGTGGTGAAGACCTTTTACGCCAATATCACCAATATACATGGCTGGTCTTTTTCTGACCGCCTCCAAACCTTCCAGCACCTGAATGCTGTCTGCACCATAACTGTTGTTGGGTTGTTCTAAATTTTCGTCAATTTCCATGCTCATAATTAACTTCTACCTCTGGTTTTGTATTTTGATACCCCGGTCTACAAATCTACTGAAATTCAGGGGGCTCACCTCATTTTTAGCCGTAAAACAGCCTTTCTTTTTTAAGATGATTTCCACATATTCATTACCGTTTTTTGACAAAGCACTGGCCTTGGGCTGAGCCAGAAGGCCTATCTTTGTCCATTCATGCCAGATAATCTCACCATACCGCTCAGAATGATGTCAGAATGGAACCATTTTGAAGGACTCCCGGTATTGTTTTCAAGAGAAAAGAAGATCCCTGGCTCTTGGCAATATGCCCTCAGGCGACATCCCCAAGGCAGTTCATTGGTGGTGGATGATCACGGAACCCTGGTATACCATTATGACGAGGCGGCGGAAAACCGGTATCTAGAGCTCCGGTTCTGTGTCAATGGCCAGACCTTTTGCAAAGCGTCCAATGCCAATTGTGAGGAATGTAAATTGAACCGGAATGCCCAGTGTGTTGAACAAACCGGTACAATGGATTTGCTTCAGTTCAGGTTTGAACCCCTTCATCTCAGCAACCTCATCAAGTCAGAAGGAACCAATCCTGAAGCCGACGCCATCCTTAATTTTCGGTTCAACCATACTTTCAGCAAGCCGATTTCGATTTCCGGGAGGATCAGGCATACCCTTTCTTCCATCCTCAATCACCGGTATTCCGATGCCGTAGAAAATATTTTCATCAATGCCCAAACGCAGATACTCTTGCTCTATACACTGGAGTCAATGAGTACCATCAGGGAAGATGAAGTTCCTGCCTGTAAATTTCTTGCCCATCAGGACGAAAGGGAGAAGATCATCAAAGCAAGGGAAATCCTGCTTGCCCACATCTGTGATCCCATCACCATCAGAGAGCTGAGCAGAAAAGCCGCCATCAATGAATGCTATCTCAAAAAAGGATTCAAGGTGATGTTTGGGGCCACTATTTTTGATTTTTACCAAGACCAACGGATGGAGCATGCGCGGTACCTGCTGTATGAAAAAGGCTTTACTGTTTCCGAAGTCTCTGCCCAATTGGGTTATTCTTCTATATCACATTTTTCTACTGCTTTCAAAAAACATACTGGACTCAAGCCCTGTGAAATGTTGAACAAAACAACCTATTCCAAGCGATAGGTTTTGTTTAGGCGTTAGCCCAAAATTCTTGCCTTCGTTCAATTCTCGTCACTGAATTGTCATAATTCAAGACCGCTTTTTCATCTGACAATTCCATGATAATTCTTGGCGCCAAGTGAATCAGTTTTGCACCTGATTTCAGTTGCATGAGGATTTTTTTTCAAATATTTTTTCTGTTGACGAGCACTGTGGTTTCTGCACAGCGCGGTAATGATTCTTCCCTCAAGAATCTTGATCAAGTGGTGACCCATATGAACCTTGATGAAGTGGTGGTCACAGCAACAAGAACGCCAAGATCCATGGGGAATGTCGCCATACCCGTGACAGTGATTTCTTCCAAAACCCTTTACCAGAGCGGGTCGCTCCGGTTGAACGATATCCTGGCTGAACAAACGGGCATCCAGGTAATTGATAATTTCGGCAAAGGTTTACAGATGCAAGGTCTCTCATCAGAGTACACACTCATTCTCATCGATGGGGAACCATTGATTGGCAGAACAGCCGGAGTGCTCGACCTTTCCAAAATCACAGTTAAGAATATCAGGAAAATTGAAATTGTCAAAGGGCCCTCTTCCAGTCTGTACGGTTCTGAAGCCATGGGTGGGGTCATCAATATCATCACGGATCGTGCGGGTCAAAACAAGACGGATCTTGGACTGCGGTACGGAAGGTTCAATACGGTGGATGGAAACCTCAACTTTTCAAGGAGGTTCAACAAGACGGACATTGCAGCCTCATTGAATTACAATCAATCCAAAGGATACAGCCTCAAGCCCAATGCTGTACAAAAAACTGTCGAACCTTTCAGGCGATCAACGCAAAGCCTGGGCATACACCAGCAACTGGATGCACACTGGAAAGCTGGTGCTTCCTTCAGGGCCAATGCAAGCCATATCGACAATACCATCTTCGTGCAGAACCTCGGTACAACCATTGCCTCCAAGGGTTTTGAGAAAAACGAAGAATTTAATTTCACCCCATACCTGCAGTTCAAGCAGGAGCAAAAAATACAATCAACATTACGGGGATACTTGACAGGTTTCAACGCAGTCCAGGAGCTGGCTGTAAAAAATGCAACGGGCGGCTATGATGACAGGTTCAAACAAAGGTTTGCAAGGGTTGAAAACCAGACAGACTGGCAAATGACTGCTAATGCCGCCTTCACTGCTGGCGCTGGTGTTGTGCGTGAAACAGTACGTTCAAACCGCTACGATAGTGCTTCAACATTAAGGTCCAATACCATTGCTTATTTTTTTACACAACATGAGCAAAAATTTTCTCCTCAGCTCACCATGATTGGAGGCTTGAGATTTGATGCCAACCAGGCCTATGCATCTGTTTGGAGTCCTAAAATTGCTTTGCAATACAAGGCTGCGGAAAAGCTGAAACTCAATATCTCCTACGGCCGCGGTTTCAAGGCACCTGACTTCAGGCAGTTGTACCTGAATTTTACCAACCTTGCTGCTGGTGCGTATTCTGTCTTTGGGTCAGAAGTGGCGGTCAGTGAAATAAAAAGGCTCTCTGCAGCACAATTGCTGGACCAGACCACAGCACTTGTTGGGAGCTTGTCTGCATTGAAACCGGAGGTTTCTGGCGGATTGAATGCAGGCCTTGTGTATACCCTGAATCCATCATCGCAATTCACTGCAAATCTTTTCAGGAATGACCTGAAAAACATGATTGTAACAGATGTCATTGCCTTCAAAAAAAATGGTGGCCAGATCTACAGTTATTTCAACCTCAAGCGTGCACTTACACAAGGCATTGAATTGGGTGCCCAACAAAAAATTGGCCAAAGGATTCAGCTCAATGCGGGATATCAATTCCTGTATACTGCTGACAAGGAAGTCCTTCAATCCATCAAAAAAGGAGAGGTCTTTCAGCGTTCTCTGTCCAACGGGCAAGCCTTTCGGATGAGCATTTCAGACTATGGAGGATTGCCCAACCGGTCCAGGCATACGGCCAACCTCAAGTTCAATGCTGAAAATGCCAAAGGATATTTCTCTACCATCAGACTCATTTACCGTAGCAGGTGGGGAACTTCCGACCTGGATGGCAATGGGCTCATCAACCGCTCTGATGAGTATGCAAAAGGATATGTGCAGGTCAATGCAAGCATGGGATTTCCTGTGCATACCCATTGGAAATGCATGGCTGGTGTTGACAACCTGTTCAACTACAAAGACATTCAGTTCCTTCCCGGAAATCCAGGAAGGACGGCCTACATAGACATACAATTCATTTTTTAATTTCCAATAAACAAGAAGCAATGAGAAGTTCAAGGATCATCGGAAGTGCAATGCTAGCGTTAGTTGTTTTTCAGGCATGTGAGAAGAATGAGGCTCCAGTTGCGGTGCCCACATTGACAGAAAAAACAGTTTCAGGAATCCCTGCAGACACGATTGTAGGTCTTGTCAATGGACAGCCAGTGGGTGCTGGTAAGTTTAGTTTTTTCAGTTTCGAAACAAACGCTGTAGTGCCCAGTACTGATTCCAATTCAGTGAAGTGGGATGTTGCAGTAAGAGGAACAACCATCATCACCAATGGTGGCAACAGCGGTCCTGGTGTAGGTGGTGCTTTTGTTTATGTCGGCACATTTGATGATTTGAAAGCGGTTCCCAAGGATTCGGTTTTCAGGCAGGATAACGTACCAACTTCTTACGCAGTGCCCAATGCCAGCAACAAAGGATGGTATGTGTACAGCCCTGTTTCCATGCTCATCACCCCCATTCCTGGAAGGGTATTGGTGTTCAAAACTGCCAAAGGAAAGTATGCCAAGGTTGAAATCCTGAACTATTACAAGGGTGGGGTAACGCCTTCTGCTACTGCAACTGATGCTGAAAAATTAAAGAACCAACGTTATTATACTTTCCGCTTTGCCTACCAGGCCGATGGAACCATGAATTTCAAGTAAAACCCTTAAACTTTTTTCTACCTTTGCCACCTTAGGAAAAAGTATGGGAAAGACTTATAAAGAATACGAACAACTCAACCTCCCGGCATTTGAAAAGGAAATCCTGGCAAACTGGGAACAAGAGGATGCATTTGGTGGAAGCATACGCAACAGGGAAGGGGCTAAACCCTTTGTTTTCTACGAAGGGCCGCCCAGTGCCAATGGTATGCCGGGAATACACCATGTAATTTCCCGTACACTGAAAGACCTTGTATGTCGTTACAAGACCATGAAGGGCTTTCAGGTGAAAAGAAAAGGTGGATGGGATACCCATGGTCTTCCTGTGGAGCTTGGCGTGGAAAAAGAATTGGGCATCACCAAAGAGGATATCGGTAAAACCATCAGTGTTGAAGCCTATAACCAGAAATGCCGTGAGGCAGTGCTGCGCTACAAGGACAAATGGGACGAGATTACAACCAAAATGGGCTATTGGGTTGATCTGCAGCATCCCTATGTAACTTTCGAAAATGATTATATCGAATCCCTTTGGTGGTGTTTAAAGCGGTTGTATGACAAGGGCTATTTGTACGAGAGCGTCAGCATCCAGCCCTATTCTCCTGCGGCAGGTACCGGCCTGAGTTCCCATGAGCTCAACCAGCCTGGAACATACAAAGACGTAAAAGATACCTCTGCCGTTGCGCTCTTCCAACTTTCGGAGCATGCCAATGCGCATCACCCTTCTTTTTCGGTGTTGAAGGGCATGAATACAGGAGCTGGTCCGGTCTGTTTTATGGCATGGACAACCACGCCATGGACCTTGCCATCCAACCTGGGCCTTACTGTTGGCCCTTCCATTGAATATTCAGTGGTATCGAGTTTGAATCCCTATACCGGTGCGCCTTTGACGGTTGTATGTGCAACAGCCTTGCTTCCAAAGTATTTCAAAGAAGAGGCCAGTGATCTGTCATTTGATGCATTCACCGCAGGCGATAAATTGATCCCCTGGAAGGTATTGGGCACCATCAATGGGAAGTCGCTTGAAGGGCTTTACTATGATCAATTGATGCCATCAGCAGCCAATGCATTGAACGTTATTCAGGAGATCACTCCAGGTGCAGACCCCTTCAAAGTGGTTGTTGGCGATTTCGTGACTACTGAGGATGGAACCGGTATAGTGCATACTGCGCCTGCTTTTGGTGCCGATGACTACAAGGTGGGAAAGAAATATGGTTTGGGGATCCTCACCCTTGTAGACCGCGAGGGAAAGTTTGTGGATGGCCTGGGTGAGTTCAGCCATCGGTTTGTGAAGAATTACAAAAACGAAGAAAATTATGTAGATGTCAACATTGATATCTGCGTACAGCTCAAGAAAGATGGTAAGGCATTCAAAGTAGAAAAATACGAGCACAATTATCCCCATTGTTGGAGAACAGACAAGCCCATCCTTTATTATCCCTTGGATGCCTGGTTCATCAAGACGACCGCACTGAAGGATCGCATGGTTGAACTCAACAAGACCATCCAGTGGAAACCCAAATCTACCGGTGATGGCAGGTTTGGAAACTGGTTGGAAAACATGGTTGACTGGAACCTCAGCCGCAGCAGGTTCTGGGGAACACCATTGCCCATTTGGAGGACTGAAGATGGAGCTGAACAGATATGCATTGGTTCTGTGGCAGAGTTGAATACCGAAATCAGAAAAGCAGCTTCAGTGCTTGGTGGAGATACCAACAAGCCATTTATTGAAAATGGATTGGCAGACCTGCACAAGCCTTTTGTTGATGATGTGATTCTGGTGAGTGATTCAGGTAAGCCCATGAAACGTGTGCCGGATCTGGTGGATGTTTGGTTTGACAGTGGGGCCATGCCTTATGCCCAATGGCATTATCCGTTTGAAAACCGTGATTTGGTGGAAAGCGGCCATGCATTTCCTGCTGATTTTATTGCTGAAGGGGTAGACCAGACCCGTGGATGGTTTTACACCTTGCATGCACTGGGCGCCCTTTTGTTTGACAGTGTTGCTTACAAGACGGTTGTTTCCAATGGTCTCGTTTTGGATAAGAATGGCAACAAGATGAGCAAGCGCCTGGGCAATGTTGTTGATCCTTTCAGTACCATTGAAACCTATGGTGCTGATGCCACCCGTTGGTACCTGATCACCAACGCCTCTCCTTGGGATAACCTCAAGTTTGATATCGAAGGCATCAAGGAAGTACAGCGAAAGTTCTTCGGTACTTTGTACAATACCTATCAATTCTTTTCCCTCTATTCAAATGTTGATGGGTTCAATTATGGTGAAGCAGATGTTCCTTTCCATGAAAGGCCTGAAATCGACCGTTGGATTCTGTCAAGCCTGCAGAGTCTTATCAAACAGGTTACCCAATACATGGAGGACTATGAGCCAACCCTGGCGGGAAGGGCCATTGATGAATTCGTGGATGAGTTGCTCAGCAACTGGTATGTAAGGCTTTCCAGGAGGCGGTTCTGGAAGGGGGAATATGGAACGGATAAAATCAGTGCATATCAAACACTCTACAATTGTCTGGTGACTGTTGCGAAATTGGCTGCGCCAATTTCGCCGTTTTTCACTGATTCCATTTACAGGAACCTGAATGCAGTATCCGGTAAAGAGCCTTTCAGCTCTGTACATCATGCTGATTTTCCTGTCGCCAATGAAGCCTGGATTGATATTGCATTGGAAGAGAGGATGGGTATGGCAAAGGAAATCTCCTCGCTTGTACTGTCCATCAGGAAAAAAGTCAATATCCGGGTGAGACAACCACTTCAGAAAATGCTCATCCCCGTTAAAGACGAGGCCATGAAGGTTCAATTGGAGAAGGTTGAAGACCTGATATTGGCCGAGGTGAATGTCAAAGAAATGGAATACCTGCCTGCTGATAATGATTTTATCCGCAAAAAAATAAAAGCCAATTTCGTGATCTTGGGCAAACGGTTGGGTGGCAAAATGAAGCTTGCTGCTGCAGCCATCGCTGCCATGTCTCAAGAGGAGATCAGGGAGCTGGAGACATCGGGGGCCTTTTCGCTCATGGTGGAGGGAGAATCCATTCATCTCCTGAAGGAAGAAGTGGATATCCAGAGTGAAGATGTGGAAGGTTGGATGGTCGCTTCTAGAAATGCCCTGACTGTGGCATTGGATGTTTTGGTGAGCCCTGCACTTGAACAGGAGGGGAATGCCAGAGAGCTGGTGAACAGGATTCAAAAGATCAGAAAGGACCTTGATCTGGAATTGACGGATAGAATAATTGTTGAAATTCAGTCTGATCCGGGGCTGGACGATGCTTTTACTCAATTTAATGCATATATTTGCGCGGAAATTTTGGCTGACCATGTCTTGCTTATAAAGGGATTATCTGAAGGGCTTGATACCGAGATCAATGGTAAAACGCTGAAGATCAATGTTATAAAAAAAGGGTAAGTACTATGGCAACAAAGAAACCAGCACCAAAGAAATCTGCAAAACCAGCTCAGAAACCAGCACCTGCAAAAAAAGCGGCCCCTTCAAAGGCTCCTGTTAAGAAGGTTGCTGCCCCAGCCCCTAAAAAATCTGTTCCAGCCAAGGCCGCTCCTGCAAAGGCGGCACCTGCGAAAGCAGCTCCAGCCAAGGCCGCTCCTGTAAAAGCAGCTCCAGCCAAGGCGGCACCTGCGAAAGCAGCTCCAGCCAAGGCGGCACCTG